>NZ_JAMYME010000011.1:0-171567 GCF_040318345.1 Mesorhizobium sp. M1169
TGGGGGCGGGGGGGCTCCCCCGCGGGGGGGGTGTGGGGTGGGGGGGGGCGGTGGGGGCGCGGGGCCCCCCCCATCCGGGGGGCCCCCACCCCCCCTGGCGGGCGGCGGTGCGCGCGCCCCCCCCCGAGCCGGAAGTTGAGATCGTGGACCTGGATAGCCGTCAGCTCACGCCGGCAAAAGTGCCTCGCATGAGCAGATCCGGCAGATAGCTTGCCGGCTTACCGCCAACCGCCTGCCCACCGGTCAGGCCGCCTTGTATTTCAGGGCCGAAGAACGAATACGGAAAGGGCGTGACCGGCCGGCTCATCGCATCGAGCCGTGCCCGAAGATCTTCGGGAATGTCGAAATCAAGCGCGCCGAGATTGTCCTTGAGCTGGTCAAGCCTGGTGGCGCCGACGATGACGGACGCAATGCCTGGCCTGTTGGCCGTCCAGTTCAGGGCGACCTGGGCCATGCTGCGGCCGAGCTGGCCGGCAACCCTCTCCAGTTCGGCGACGATTTGCCAGTTGCGATCGGTGAATTTCTGGAAACCGGGATTGGTCGAACCACGCATTGTCTCCAGCCGGCCACCATCCTCGACGACTGTATCGAAACGGTATTTTCCGCTGAGCAGACCGCTGGCCAACGGACTCCAGACCATGATTCCGGCGCCATAGTGCGTGCCGAACGGCACGAACTCGTGCTCGATGTTGCGCTCGGCCAGCGAATATTCGAGCTGAAGCGCCGAAACCGGTTCATAGCCGCGATGCTCGGCGACGGCCTGCGCCCGGCTTGCGTACCAGGCCGGCACGTCGGACAGACCGACATGCCGGATCTTTCCGGCGCGCACCAGATCGTCCAGCGTCCGCATCACCTCCTCCGGCGGCGTCAGCCTGTCCCAGGTATGGAGGATGTAGAGATCGATGTAGTCGGTGCCGAGCCGCTTCAGCGAACCGTCTATCGCCCGCAGGATGTTCTTGCGGCCGTTGCCCCCGGCGTTCGGGTTGCCCGGTTCGGCGTTGTAGGTGAATTTGGTACTGATCACCGCCTTGTCGCGCAGCCCGCGCTCGGCGATGAATTCGCCGAGCCAGGTTTCGGCCGTGCCACCGGTATAGAGATCGGCGGTATCGAAGAAATTGCCACCGGCTTCGATATAGGCATCAACCAAGGCGCGCGCGGTTTCCTTCTCCGCGCCCCAGCCCCATTCCGTGCCGAACGTCATGGTGCCGAGCGCCAGGCGGGTGACACGCAGCCCGCTGTTGCCGAGCGTGTAGTAGGACATGGTCATGATTTCTCCTGAAGTTTGAAAAGCGGGATTGAGGTCTTGCCTGGGATACGCAGTCAGGCCTTGGCCAGAGCATCGACCACCACCTGGAAGCGGCGCGGATCGAAATAGTCGTGGTAGGCGCTGATCAGACCGCTCTTGAAGTGGAAAATCGCGATATTGCTGTTGGTGTATTCAGTGCCGCCGATCAGCACCGCGCGGTTCTTGTACTCAACGACGATCGCGTCCGAATCCGCTGCCGGATAGATGGCTGTCAGCTGCGAATCGAAGGATTCGAAATTACCGAAGAGGCCTCGGAAGGCCGCCAGGATCGCGGCCTTACCATCGATGCTGTTTCCAAATCCTGCCGGCGGGTAGAAGACAAGTATCCGGCCATCTTCAGCCCAAAGGTCGCCCCATGCCTCAATGTCCTTGCTGTGCATCAGATCAAAGAATTTACGCACGGTCTCGAGATTACGGGTTCGTTCGGAATCGAGGTCGGTCATTAGACGTCTCCTTGGCTGCTCGGCGATTGCCGTGTGATGCAGCCAAAGATGCGCCCTCCTTTTCCCGCCGATAAGATTGCATTATGCGAATGGACTATGCGATATCATGCATGAATGGACCGCGATCTGCTTAGCCACCTACCTGTAATCGTTGCCGTCGCGCGACGTGGCGGCTTCGCGCCGGCAGCCGCCGAGCTCGGCATGAGCCCGTCAGCGGTCAGCCATGCGGTTCGGCTGGTAGAGGAGCGAATCGGCCAGCCGTTGTTTGCCCGCACCACGCGCAGCGTCTCGCTGACCGAGGCTGGCACCGCGCTTGTCGCTGCGGCGGAGCCGGCGCTGGAAGACATTGCCGACCGGATCGAACGTATCCGCTCTGTCAAAGGCCGGGCAAGCGGACTGCTCAGGATCAACGCGCCGCGTTTGGCGCTGCCTCTGGCGCTGATGCCCATCCTGACGGCGATGGCGGAACGTTACCCTGACGTGACGGTGGAGATCGTCACCGACGAACGTCTGAGCGATATCGTCGGCGAGGGTTTCGACGCCGGCATCCGGCTGGGCGAGATGATCGCCGAGGATATGGTGACGGTGCGACTGACAGGGCCTTTCCGCAGCATCATCGTTGCCTCGCCGGCCTATGTCGGCGGGCGCGGGCGGCCATGGGCGTTGGCCGATCTCGCCGCGCACAACTGCATCGGCTATCGGCTGTTGCGATCACGTGCGCTCTATCACTGGGATCTATCCGATCAGGGCAAGGATATCAGCGTCGAGACACGCGGCAGCGTGGTCGTCAGCGATCCGCTGTCGGCAAGGGAAATGGCGCTTGCCGGCATCGGCCTCGCCTATCTGTTCGAGCCGCTTGTCAAGCCTGACATCGAGGCAGGCCGGCTGGTCGAAGTCCTTGGCGAGGCATCGATCGAGGAACCGGGACTGTTCCTCTATTTCCCGCGCCGCGCCGCGATGGCCCCGAAGCTCCGCGCCTTCATCGACACCGCGCAAGAAATCGGCCGGGCATCCTCGCGGATACCCGGCCGAAAAAGCCTTTCAAACGAATAGTTACTTCTTGACCGCTGCCGCGACTTCCGCCGCGAAATCGGTCTCTTCCTTCTCGATGCCCTCGCCGAGCGCGAAGCGCAGATAGGAAGCGATTTTGGCTGGCGCGCCGATTTCGCTTTCGGCATCCTTCAGCGCCTTCTCAACGGTAATGTCGGGATTGAGCACGAAAGCCTGCTTGAGCAGCACGACCTCTTCATAGAACTTGCGCAAACGGCCTTCGACCATCTTCTCGATGATCGCTTCCGGCTTGCCGGACTGGCGCGCCTGGTCGGCGAAGATCGCCTTCTCGCGTTCCACTGCGGCCGGATCGAGCTCTTCGGTGGTCAGGGCCATCGGATTGGTGGCAGCGACATGCATGGCAACCTGACGGGCGAAGGCGTTGGCGGCATGCGCGTTGCCTGTCGTCTCGATGGCCACCAGCACGCCGAGCTTGCCAAGGCCGTCGGCGACCGCATTGTGAACGTAGGTTGCGACAGCGCCGTGCTCGACGGTGAGCTTGGCCGAGCGGCGGAAGCCCAGATTCTCGCCGATGGTGCCGACAGCGTCCTTGATGGTCTCGGCGACCGACTTGCCCGAGCCCGGATAGGGAGCGGCGGCAACGGCCTCGGTCTTGCCGCCATAGGCAAGCGCGACCTTCGCGACATTGGCGACGATCTCCTGAAACGCAGCATGGCGGGCAACGAAGTCCGTCTCGGAATTGACCTCGACGATCGCTGCCTCGCGGACCCCGGAATCTACGCCGATCAGGCCTTCGGCAGCGGTACGGCCAGCCTTCTTGTCGGCCTTGGAAATGCCCTTCTTGCGCAGCCAGTCGATGGCTTCTTCCATATTGCCGTTGGTCTCGTTCAACGCCGCCTTGCAGTCCATCATGCCCGCGCCGGTCAAGTCGCGGAGTTCTTTGACCTGTGCAGCCGAAATGCTCATTGTCGCCTCTTTGTCTAAATGCACTGACGCACCATCGATTTTCGATGATGCGCCTGGTGCCGGTAGCGCTTACCGCGCCAACATATTGGAAAGATGAAGGCCGCGGCCGGCCTTCGCTACTATGCTTCCGGGGTCTGGGCTGCCGGGCTCTCGGCGGCCGGGGTCTGATCGAGCGCCGGCTCGACCGGAGCCTCGACCGATGCGCCGATATCGACACCGAGCGCGCCCTGCTGACGGGCGATGCCGTCGATAGCTGCCTTGGCGATCAAATCGCAATACAGCTGGATGGCGCGGGCCGCGTCGTCATTGCCGGGGATCGGGAAGTCGATCTTGTCCGGGTCGCAGTTGGAATCGATGATGGCAACGACCGGAATGCCGAGACGCTTGGCCTCGAGAATGGCGATCGCTTCCTTGTTGGTGTCGATCACGAACATCAAATCGGGCGTCGAACCCATATCCTTGATGCCGCCCAGCGCCTTGTCGAGCTTCTCACGCTCGCGGTCGAGGTTGAGGCGCTCCTTCTTGGTCAGGCCCTGGGCCTCGCCGGCCAGCATCTCGTCGAGCTTGCGCAGGCGCTGGATGGAATTCGAGATCGTCTTCCAGTTGGTCAGCATGCCGCCGAGCCAGCGCGAATTGACATAGTACTGGGCCGAGCGCTGCGCGGCATCGGCGACGATGTCGGAGGCCTGGCGCTTGGTGCCGACGAACAGCACGCGGCCGCCCTTGGCAACAGTGTCGGAAACCTGCTTCAGCGCCTGGTGCAGCAAAGGCACCGTCTGCGAGAGGTCGATGATGTGTATGTTGTTGCGGGCGCCGTAGATATAGGGCGCCATTTTCGGGTTCCAGCGGTGGGTCTGGTGGCCGAAGTGAATGCCAGCTTCCAATAGCTGGCGCATGCTGAAATCAGGCAGAGCCATTCTTATTTCCTTTCCGGTTAGCCTCCACGGACACAGGCATTTTTGGACTTTGTCCTCGAACGCCACCGGAGGTTTCAGCCGGATTTCTCCCGGGCAGACACCAAAGTCCGTGTGTGGAATGAGCGCGCATATAGAGGGGAAGCGCGACAAACGCAAGCGTTGTGGCATCTTGTGGTTCAGCGCGCGGCGATCAGCGCACCAGTGTCATCCCCGCATCTTCCCCTTCGGCACCCGCACACGCCGGAAAACGGCGACGATCTCCTCGCGGCTGCACTCGATGGCGCCTAACCGCACTGCGCGGTCGCGCTCGAACCCGGTTATGTCATAGTGCGGTGCCGATGTCTTCGGCGGTCCTTGGTAGGACGCGCGCTTGATGCCGAGCTGCCCGGCAAAGCGATGCAGCTCGTCGGTGTCGTCTGCCAGCAGATGACACCAGCGGTGGCCGACCCATTTCCAGATCGCCGCATCGACATAGACCGCCACAGGCTTGCCGCACTCCTTCATCTTGCGCCGACCAACACACCGCTAACGATGATAGAAGGGATTGGCATAGAAAATGAAGCCGCCGCCAGCCTCGAGTTGCGTCATCGTCTTGGTGACGGTCTCCTGCATCCGGTCGTGCAGTTCGGCGAGTGCCTCCTCGACGGAGCCTTGATAGGCGTGCAAGCCTAGCGGCTCCGGTACCCGGACATAGGCGCGGCGTGGGCCTGCCGGCTGCGGCACGAAACGGTTGATCGTATCGCGCAGCGTACCCTTGCAATAATCGTTGCGGATCCGCTTCAAATGTTCGGCGATCTCCTCCTGCGTGATGCGCGGGTTGGCTGAAGCCCACCGCCCGACACGCTGCACGCGCTGGATTGTATCCGCCAGCATTCGGACCTGCTTCTGGCTTCCGCTGCCATCCGTGTTTTCCCGCAGCCAGCGCCGCGAACGGCGCAAAAGGTCGGCATTGTCGAGCGTGCCGGCGTCGACCGAGACAAGTTCGGCAAGGCGACGGCCGAGTTCGGTCAGCAGGTCCTTTTGACGTGCGTCATACGAAGCCCGCTCATCGGACCGCAGGCCATATGCAGCCTCATCGCGCGACAGCAACGTCGCATAGATATGATGGATGCGCTCCGGCAGCGAATCGGCGGCACGGCGTTCGATCTTCAGGCTGTGCTCGACATAGGCGCATTCCTTTGCCAGCGCTGCCTCGACATTCCCCATGAAAGCAAGCTTCCAGATCACGGGCGCGATCCAAACCTTGAAATCCGGATCCGTCAGGCGGCCGCGCTTCAACGCCTCGAACCCCATTTCGACCGCGCCCGGCAGCAGCGGGGCAATGATGTTGGCATGCCAGCCGACACCGCCTTCGGGATGCAGGAGCACGCCGTGCCCCGTCAGCGCCCAGGCCACCGAATGTTCCTTGGCGGCCGCGCTGTTGCCCGGGATTTGCGCGATCAGATTGTTGGCCAACCAGAATTTCTGCATCAGCCGGCCAAGCCCGTTGACGACGCCGTGCGTGGCCCAGGATGCCGCCAGCGGGCTTACCCGCGAGACGACCTCCTTGTCGATCATCCAGTCGGTAAAGAATTCGGGATGGTTGGGCGTGATGAACGTCGCCTTGCCCGCGCCGCAACAAGCCTTCAGCCTTTGCCGGTCATCCTCCGGAAAATCGATGTGGCGGACATTGGCGACGCCGCGCAAACCGGCCAGACGGTTGAATGGCAACAGGTCGCGAAAGCCTGGAATGCCGTGCAGCATGACAATCCGGTTGACGAATGTCATAGCGTTGATCAGCGTCGCATTGGGCCGCGGCGCCACAAAAACGTCGATCCTGCTCAACCTGCTCCCCCGCGGCGCATACCGTCATAAGACGTTGATAGGCAATTGCGGCATGCTCAAGTCGATGCGACTTGTCGCGCAAGATTAAGCGCTACTATCCCGGATAGCGGCCGGCGGCTTGCCGTTCACTCGAGCTTATTTAGACGGGCAGGCCTTTGGCTGATCGAACAGCGACAGATTGACCAGTTTGCCGGTCATCGAGAACTCGCCATAGTCCATGACGAGATCGCGCGTGATGCCGTTCTTGTGCAGCTTGAAGCTGATCCGGTATTCCGGTACCTCCTCGCCGCCTTTGTCGGCATCATCGAAATAGGCGATGTCGACCGGCCAGTATTTGTCGGTGGCGAGCTTGGCCAGCGCCGGCGCTTCCGGATCGGCATTGTCGGCATCGGCTTGCTTGCCGACGACGACGGTGGTGGTCACCACCTTGTTGGCATCCTCAGAGCCGTCGAACAGGTTGGTTTCGTAGAAACGCTCGCCCTTTTCCGCCTTGCCGATCATTTCGACCATTTGCTGGGTCGGGAACTGGGTCGGCGCGAGTTCCAGGCTGTTCTTCTCGGGCTTGTCGATATCGACCTTGAGACCGTTGGCTTCCTTCGTTGCGGTACCCTTGACCTCCTTGTCGAGGTTCTGGTCGACAAAGGATTTGTTCACGAAGGAGAAGGTCTTGCCCTCGGCATCCTCGAAGGTGGTCATCTGCTGGTCGGTCAGCCTGGTGTTGTCGCTGGTTACGATCTGGGTCACCAAACGGAACTTTACCGTATAGCCCTCGCAAGGCGAGCCGTTGAACTCGTAGACCATGCGGCCGGTGATGCCGGTAATGCCGGAACGGTCTGAAGCCTTGTCGAGTGAAATGTCGTAAACAGCACGATGCGCCTGCAGCGCAGGCACCGCAAAAGCGGGAGCCGCCCAGGAAGCCGCTGTCAAGAGAACGGCGTTGAATGCGAGGCGCGTTGCGCGCATGGGGTGCTCCGATCATCGCGGCTAATGGCAAGCCGCATGGAAAGATAGTCCAGCTTAAAAAAAGTCGTGGCGGAAGCGAGGCAAAAATAGCAATTTCGGCCCGACCTGCGCGGCACCTTCAAGCAATAGGGAAATAGCATGAGCGAAACAATCGAAAAGCGGCTAAGCGATCTCGGCGTGACGCTGCCGGCCGCCGCCGCGCCCGCCGCCAATTACGTGCCCTATTGCCGGACCGGCAATCTGCTGTTCACCGCCGGGCAGTTGCCGCTCAAGGAGGGCAAGCTCCAGGCGAGCGGACTGCTTGGCCGCGATGTCGACACCGCGACCGGCAAGGAAGCCGCAAAATACTGTGCGATCAACATATTGGCCCAGGCTCAGGCGGCACTTGGCGATCTCGAGAAAATCCGTCGCTTGGTGAAGATCACCGTCTTCGTCGCCTCGGCACCGGATTTTGTCGAACAGCATCTGGTTGCCAACGGCGCCTCGGATTTTCTCGCCGCCGTGCTCGGCGATCGCGGCAAGCACGCTCGCTCCGCCGTCGGCACCGCCTCCCTGCCGCTTAATGCCGCAGTGGAAATCGAAGCGATCTTCGAAGTCGAATGACCGGGACTGCAACCATGACCGATCTTTCCTGGCTGACCGCCCGGCCCGTCGCCCATCGCGGCCTCCACGACATGAACAAGACGCGCTGGGAGAACACCCTTTCCGCCTTCGCT
This sequence comes from Mesorhizobium sp. M1169, assembly GCF_040318345.1. Classification (NCBI taxonomy): domain Bacteria; kingdom Pseudomonadati; phylum Pseudomonadota; class Alphaproteobacteria; order Hyphomicrobiales; family Phyllobacteriaceae; genus Mesorhizobium; species Mesorhizobium sp. M1169. The sequence goes on from NZ_JAMYME010000011.1 coordinate 8,147, forward strand.
GCGGCGGCCGAGCGCGGCTACGCGATCGAATGCGATGTGCACCTGTCATCCGACGGCGTCCCCGTCATCATCCACGATGGCGATCTGCGGCGGCTGACCGGCGAGGACGGCTTCGTCTGGCAGCGTACGGCTGCCGAGATCACGGCGCTGAAGGTCGGCGGCACCGCCGACCATTTGCCGACGCTGCAGCAGGCGCTTGATCTGGTCGACGGCCGTGTGCCGATGGTTGTCGAGCTGAAAGGTGCTGCCGGGCACGACGAAGGCCTGGTCGAAAGCGTCGGCAAGATGCTCAAGCATTACAACGGCAAGACCGCGATCATGTCGTTCGACCATTGGCTGATCCGCGAGTTCCCGAAATATGCACCCGGCATACCCGGCGGGTTGACCGCCTACGGCAACGACAACCACCTGATCGAGGCGCATTTCGCCATGCTGGCGCATGACATCGCCTTCACCTCCTACGCTGCCGGCGACCTGCCGAACCGGTTCGTCTCCTTCGTGCGAGAGAGACTCGGCATGCCGGTGATCACCTGGACCGTGCACGACCAGCCTGCCGTCGACCTGACCTTCAAATATGCCGACCAGATGACGTTCGAAGGATTCGAGCCCGATCTGGTACGGCTCGCCTGAGCGGGCTTGTATGGGTCCGCAGCGAGCTTAAGTAAGCCTCATGGATCAAGGGGACGACTGCGAAAGACAAACGGCGAATGCGGAGCTGTCGATCCGCATCGCCGCGGGCATCGGCGCCTTTACCAGCGCTGAATGGGACAGCCTCGGCGGCACTACACGCGGCGATGTAGAATACGGCTACAACCCGCTTGTTTCATTCGCTTTTTTGAGCGCGCTGGAAGATTCCGGCTGCGCTGTTCGGCGCACCGGCTGGCAAGGCCATCACCTCAGGCTGGAAACCGCGCGAGGCAAGCTGCTCGGGGCGGTCCCCTGCTATCTGAAGTCGCACAGCCAGGGCGAATATGTCTTCGACCATGGCTGGTCGGACGCGTTCGAACGCGCCGGCGGGCGCTACTATCCGAAGCTGCAATGCGCGGTGCCGTTCACACCCGTCACCGGCCCTCGCCTGCTGGTCGGCAGGGGCGAGGACAGCCCCACCGTCAAGGCCGGTCTTGCGGCCGGCCTGAAGGCGGTGACGGATAAGCTCGGCGTGTCTTCCGCGCATGTTACTTTCGCGCCGGAGGACGACGTCCAGGTATTGGCGGCGGCCGGCTTCCTGCATCGCACCGACCAGCAGTTTCACTTCTTCAACGAAGGCTTTTCGAGCTACGACGATTTTCTCACAACGTTAGCCTCGCGCAAGCGCAAGGCAATGAAGAAAGAGCGGCGCGAGGCCCTCGCCGACGGCATCTCGATCGACTGGCTGACCGGCAAGGATCTGACCGAAAAGGCCTGGGACGACTTTTTCGCGTTCTACATGGATACCGGCAGCAGGAAATGGGGCCGGCCCTACCTCAACCGCGATTTCTTCTCGCTGATCGGCGAACGCATCGCCGACGACATCCTGCTGGTCATGGCCAAACGCAGCGGGCGCTACATTGCAGGTGCCATCAACTTCATCGGTTCAGACGCGCTCTACGGCCGCAATTGGGGCTGCATCGAGGACCACCCGTTCCTGCATTTCGAGGTCTGCTACCATCAGGCGATCGATTTCGCCATCTCGCGCAAGCTGAAGGTGGTTGAAGCCGGTGCGCAGGGCGAGCACAAGCTGGCGCGCGGCTACCGGCCCGTGACGATGCATTCGGCGCACTACATCGCCCATCCAGGTCTGCGCAATGCAGTGGCCGACTACCTCCAGCGCGAGCGGCGCGAAGTCGAGCGGATGAGCGAATATCTGGAAGAGCACACCCCGTTCCGCAAGGACATGGCGCAGTAGAGCAGCGAGACCCCACTCGCTCAGCCACACGGGCCGCATGGCCGATGTCGACCGATCGTCTTGCCCGCCCGGAACAGCTTCGCTACACGAGACAGCGAGCCAAGAACCGGAGCGCGCGCCATGGCCGAAGCAATCTATGACAGCAGCAACATCTTCGCAAAAATCCTGCGCGGAGAAATCCCTTCGCACCGCGTCTACGAGGATGACGCGGTCATTGTCTTCATGGATGTGATGCCGCAAGGACAGGGTCACACGCTGGTGGTGCCGAAAGCGCCGTCGCGCAACCTGCTCGACGCGGATCCGGCGGTGCTTGGCCCGCTCTTCGTTCACGTCCAGAAAGTTGCGCGGGCCGTAAAGAAGGCCTTCGATGCCGATGGCGTCACGGTTATGCAGTTCAACGAACCAGCTTCGGGGCAGACTGTCTTTCACCTTCACGTCCATGTCATTCCGCGCTTCGACGGCATTCCCTTGAAGCCGCACAGCGGACAGATGGAAAAGCCTGAAGTCCTGGCCGAAAACGCCGGCAAGATACGGATGGCGCTGGCAAGCTGAACTGGCGCAACCGCCCTGGCGGGCGCCGGGCGGTTAACCGGAAAATGTCATAAAAAAGCCCCGGTGCCGGGGCTTTTTTTGATTTGTGGATTCGTCAGTTCTTACGCGGCAGTTGCGGCACAAGGCTGCGCTTGCCACCATCCTTGCCTTTCGGCTCCGGCTTCGGCGCCACCGCCTTTTTCGCGGCGGGCTTCTTCGCCACGGCCTTCTTGGCCTTCGGCACGTCGTCCGGCTCTTCCTTCTTCGGCTTCACCGGCGCCTCGTCGGCGAGCGATTCGAGCTTCAGGCCGGTCTCGCCGGTTTCCTTCTTCTCGACGGTGACACGTACCGTGCCGCCCTTCTTGAGCTTGCCGAACAGCACCTCGTCGGCCAGCGGCTTCTTGATGTGCTCCTGGATGACACGGCCAAGCGGCCGGGCGCCCATGCGCTCGTCATAGCCCTTGTCGGCCAGCCATGCGATCGCCTCCTGCGACAGGTCGAATGTCACGCCGCGCTCGGAAAGCTGCGCTTCCAGCTGCATGACGAACTTCTGCACCACCTGATGGATGACCGGCACCGGCAGCGAGCCGAACGGAATGATCGCATCGAGACGGTTGCGGAACTCCGGCGTGAACAGCCGGTTGATCGCTTCGACATCGTCGCCTTCGCGCTTGGTCGAACCGAAACCGATGGCCGCGCGCTGCGCATCGGACGCGCCCGCATTGGTGGTCATGATCAGGATGACATTGCGGAAGTCGATCTGCTTGCCGTTATGGTCGGTCAGCTTACCGTGGTCCATGACCTGCAACAGGATGTTGAACAGGTCCGGATGCGCCTTCTCGACTTCGTCCAGCAACAGCACGCAATGCGGATGCTGGTCGACGCCGTCGGTCAGAAGGCCGCCCTGGTCGAACCCGACATAGCCGGGAGGGGCACCGATCAGCCGCGAAACGGTGTGGCGTTCCATATACTCCGACATGTCGAAGCGGATCAGCTCCACGCCGAGCGACGCGGCGAGTTGCTTGGCCACTTCCGTCTTGCCGACACCGGTCGGACCCGAGAACAGGTACGAGCCGATCGGCTTTTCCGGTTCCCGCAGGCCGGCCCGCGCCAGCTTGATGGCCGAAGTCAGCGCGGTGATCGCGGTGTCCTGGCCGTAGACGACGCGCTTCAACTCGATGTCGAGGCCTTGCAGCACCTTCTCGTCGTCGGCGGAAACCGTCTTCGGCGGGATACGCGCCATCGTGGCGATCGTCGCTTCGATCTCCTTGATACCGATGGTCTTCTTGCGCTTGGCTTCCGGCACGAGCATCTGCGAGGCGCCGGTCTCGTCGATCACGTCGATCGCCTTGTCCGGCAGCTTGCGGTCGTTGATGTAACGCGCCGAGAGTTCGACCGAAGCCTTGATCGCCTCGCTCGTGTAGCGGACCTTGTGGAACTCCTCGAAATAGGGCTTGAGACCCTTCATGATCTCGATGGCGTCCTCGACGGTCGGCTCGTTGACGTCGATCTTCTGGAAGCGCCGCACCAGCGCGCGGTCCTTCTCGAAGAACTGGCGGAACTCCTTGTAGGTGGTCGAGCCGATGCAGCGGATCGCGCCCGAAGACAGCGCCGGCTTCAACAGGTTCGACGCATCCATGGCCCCGCCGGAGGTGGCCCCTGCCCCGATCACGGTGTGGATTTCGTCGATGAACAGGACGGCGCCGGGATAATCCTCGAGCTCCTTGACGACCTGCTTCAGCCGCTCCTCGAAATCGCCGCGATAGCGGGTGCCGGCCAGCAACGTGCCCATGTCGAGCGCGAAGATGGTGGCATTGTGCAGCACTTCGGGAACGTCGCCCTCGACGATGCGCTTGGCGAGGCCTTCGGCGATTGCCGTCTTGCCGACGCCGGGATCACCGACATAGAGCGGGTTGTTCTTGGAGCGGCGGCACAGCACCTGGATGGTCCGGTTGATCTCGCTCTCGCGACCGATCAATGGATCGATCTTGCCGGCCTTGGCCTTGTTGTTCAGGTTGACGCAATAGGCAGTCAGCGCGTCCTGCTGCTGCTTCTTCTTGCCGCCTTCCTCTTGCGGCTCGGCTCCGCTCTGGCTGCCTTGCTCGTCGTCGGCGCCGCGCGGCGTCCGCGTCTCGGAAGCGCCGGGGCGCTTGGCGATGCCATGCGAGATGTAGTTGACCGCGTCGTAGCGGGTCATCTGCTGTTCCTGCAGGAAGTAAGCGGCGTGGCTCTCGCGCTCGGCGAAGATGGCGACGAGCACGTTGGCGCCGGACACTTCCTCGCGGCCTGACGACTGCACATGGATCACCGCGCGCTGGATGACGCGCTGGAAACCGGCAGTCGGCTTGGAATCTTCATCGTAGCCGGTGACGAGGTTGTCGAGCTCGGTGTCGATATAGGTGAGGACCGTATGCTTCAACTCGTCGAGATCGACGTTGCAGGCACGCATGACAGCGGCCGCCTCGGTGTCGTCGATCAGGGCGAGCAGCAAATGTTCAAGGGTTGCATATTCATGGTGCCGCTCATTGGCGAGCGTCAGCGCTTGGTGAAGCGCCTTTTCCAGGCCTTGGGAGAAAGCCGGCATGTTACCTCACTTCTTCTCCATCACGCATTGCAGCGGATGCTGATTCTGTCGGGCGAAATCCATGACCTGAGACACTTTGGTCTCGGCCACCTCGAATGTATAGACCCCGCACTCGCCCACCCCATGATTGTGAACATGAAGCATTATGCGTGTGGCGGCTTCGCGGTCCTTCTGGAAAAAGCGCTCCAGCACGTGGACCACGAATTCCATGGGTGTGTAGTCGTCGTTAAGAATGAGGACCCGATACAGACTGGGCTTCTTGGTCTTGGTTTTTGTGCGCGTGATGACGGCCGTGCCGCGACCGGCCTCATTGCCGTTGCTGCCGTTCTGCATTCGCACCACGTAGCTCGTGGCAGTCAAACCTATAGTCACGTAGTCCTGCCTCTTTCGAATCCTCATGCATGCTCGACATGTAGGTGTTCGATGGACGATTTTAAGCCCTTCTGTTTAGCTGACAATATGGCTAGGTGGCCAAACTTGACCGATTTTTCAAATCGTGAAGACCGCAGGCCCCCGATTTCGGGCCGGCATGAAAAAACCCGGCCGCGCGTTCGCGACCGGGTCTGTCTTTGCAAGCCCAAGGGCCGGCTCGGAATGTTCGTCGAATTTACTTCGCCTTGGCGACGATCGATTCGAACGGCTTGTAAGCTTCCTTGGCGAGTTCGGCATAGAGATCGCCAAGCTTGGTGGCCTCGGTGACGAAGCTCTCATAGGACTGCTTGGCATAGTCGGACTGGATATCGATCGCCTTGTCCAGCGACTTGGCGGAAAAGAGCTTCTCGACAGCGGCGCTACCGGCTTCGAAGCTTTTCTTGGTGTACTCACCCGCCTCGGCGGCGATAGCCTGCGCCCCCTTGGACAGCGAGGCGAAGCTCTTCAATCCGGTGTCCGCAAATTCCTTGCCGTATTTGCTGAAATCTTCATAGGTCTGGGTCATTTCACGCATTCCCTTGAACGGTTGCCTTGGATGATAGACGCGGCTTGTCCGGGCCGCGTTGTGCAATGCGTGTAAATATATTGTGCAGTGCACAAAAGTCAAGATTCCCGCGGCAATGCGGATCGTGAGCTGCCGGCATTCGCTAAGATTCGAATAAAGAGAAGCTCAATCCCACAGAAAATGGTGAACGCGGCGGTTACCATAAACGGATTGGTAACGCTGCCTGCGTTAGCGTGGCCGGAGGTGAGGCAGGACCCTTTGCCGCCTCCAAGGCAACGGAAATTCAAAGGAACTATCAGTGCGTAAGGCGTTGTCGGGCTTCGTTTCCAAATCCGTGTCCCCCTTCAAAACGATCATGATCCTCGCCATGGCGATGAGCTTCGTCGTCGCGGACGCGGCCTCATCCATGGCGGCCAAGTCGGCGGCCATCGTCATCGATGCCAAGACCGGCAAGGTGCTTTATTCGTCGGATGCCGATGGCCGGCGCTATCCGGCTTCGCTTACCAAGATGATGACGCTCTATCTGACGTTCGAGGCGTTGGCGAAGGGCAGGATCAGCAAGAATTCCCCGGTCGTGTTCTCGGCCAATGCCGCTGCCGAACCGCCGACGAAGCTCGGCGTCAAGCGGGGCGGCTCGGTCACGGTCGAGACCGCGATCCTGTCGATGGTGACCAAATCGGCAAACGATTCCGCAACGGCGCTTGGCGAGACGCTCGGCGGCAACGAAGCCAATTTCGCCCGCATGATGACCGCCAAGGCGCGGGCGCTGGGCATGAGGGGAACCGTTTTCCGCAACGCCAACGGCTTGCCTGATCCCGGCCAGTTCACGACCGCGCGCGACATGGCGATGCTCGGCATCGCCCTGAGAGAGCATTTCCCGCAATATTACGGCTATTTCTCGCAGCGCTCCTTTCTTTACGGGCGGCAGCGCATCAACGGCCACAATCGTCTGCTCGGACGCATCAAGGGCGTCGACGGCATCAAGACCGGTTACACCCGCGCCTCCGGTTACAATCTGGTCTCCTCAGTCTCGGATGGCGATCGGCGCATCGTAGCGGTGGTCATGGGCGGCAGGTCCGGCGGCAGCCGCGACAGCCAGATGGCCGGGTTGATCAATGCCTACATGCCGCAGGCGTCGTCGCGCGGGGGCGGGCTGCTGATTGCCAAGGCCGGCGGCGGCAATCCGATTTCAGCTTTGGCCAAGGTGCTTCTACCGAAGCATGACGCGCCGACACCGGACAGCAAGCCGGACGACGATGCCGTTGCCTCTCTTGTCGAGGAAAATGCGCCCGTCGTCGAAGAGACCGCTCCGGTCGTTCAGGCCAAGAGGGTCAAGACGACGGCTGTGTCGACGGTGGACGACGTGGCGACAGCCCGGGTCGCCGCAGCCTATGCCGAACCGGCGGCAGAGGTCGATCCGGTCAGCACGGCGTCGGTGCCATCCGGCTGGGCAATACAGGTCGCCTCTTCGCCAAAACAGGCCGAAGCGAAGGCTTTCCTCGACAAGGCGACGAAGCAGGCGCCCTCCGTTCTGACCGATGCCTCCGGTTTCACCGTCGCCTTCGACAAGGACGGTGTCACCTACTACCGCGCCCGATTCGGTGGTTTCGGTTCGAAGACGGCTGCCTGGAAAGCCTGCAACGCTTTGAAAAAGAAGAAGATCGAGTGCTACGCCGTCCAGCGGTAAGCGGCGCGCGAAACGATATCTGTCCCGAAGTTCTTGCGTCGAAGGAGACTAGTTGTGATTGGAGAGCAAGACGTCCTTGGCTTCATTGATCCGCGCCGCCAGGAAAGACGTGCCACCGATATCGGGGTGCAGGCGCTGCATCAGGCGGCGGTGCGCCTTGCGGACATCCGCCGCGGCAGCCCCCGCTTCAAGACCAAGGATCTTGTAGGCCTCCTCCTTAGTCATGGCGCCAGAACCTGGCGCAACACCCAGCCCTTCGCCACCATTCGCATCAGCGTCTTTGCGCCAGATGGGAAATCGGCCGTCAAGATACGTCTCTAGCAATTGGCGGCTCTCCGGATCGCCGGAGAGTTCGCGATAGAGTTGCTGCAATTCGGCAAGCCCCATCGAGCCAAGCATCTTGCCTTCATGGCGCCCGGCCAGCACAAGGCCTTCGAGGCCGCCGGTATCGTGATCGAGTTCCATCTCAAGCGCCGCCGTACGAACTGTCGAACGCTTGCCTGCCGCCAGTTTGGCTGCCGGCCGATTCATGCGCATGGAGCCGTACCAGGCGAGCGCAGCCGACAGGATCAAGCCCCCGATGCCCTCGCGCCCGACCAGCAGCACGGCGACGCCGACCAGCCCGAGCAGCACAGGTCCAAGCGTCCTCATGCCGCCTGCAAGCTTCGCCGGATCGGCGCGCAGGAAGATGGTGAGCATGCCGAGAAACACCAGAAGCAATGCTACGAAAGCGATAATCGCGCCCATCAGTTTCCGCCGCCCCGCATATGCTCGATCATCAGTCGGTCCTCCGGCCTGCCCCGGGCCTCCAGTGCCTTCAGCCCGCCGGTGGCAAACACGGCGACGGACGAAAGCAGGCCGGCCAACGTCGCGGCAGCCCGCCGATCGAACCTGAACCAGGCCCCTTTCGACAGCCGCGCAATTTCCTTGAACGCCTTTTCCGCAGCGGCATCATGGCCCTCCTGAAAGACGAAGACAGGAACGCCGTGCAGACCGAGGCTGCCGGCCTTTTCGGCCAGATCATCTATGTTTTCTTCCATCGCGTCGCCGATATAGACCAGCGCGTTGACCTTGGCCGCCGCCGTCTGTTTCAGCGCGTGGGCGAGCACCTTGCCGATCTGGGTACGGCCGCTGCGGCAGTTGATGCGCGTCATCAGCTGTTTCAGAGCTGCGGTATCGGTGACGAATGCGGATGAGCGGCACTCGCCAAGGCCGCGAAAATAGACAAGTTGAACCTTGAGCGCCCCGGCCTTGCCGACGGCGTCGAACATCTCGGCCTGCAGCGCACAGGCGAGATCCCAGGTCGGCTGGCGGCTCATTGTCGCGTCGAGGGACAGGATCAGCCTGCCTGAACCGGTGGCGGATGCAGCGAGCGTCCTTGCCTGACGGAGAAACGCGTCGATCTCGCCGGTGCTCGATTGAGACTCGACCGGCGCAGGATTGGCCCTTGCAGGCACGGGCTGCTTCTTGTCGCTCATGACATTCAAGATGTGGCGTTGTCCCCCGGCTTGCAAGCCCAGATGAGGCGACCTGGAGGACCTGTGATGATGGCACCTGCGGACAGCGCTTCGGCTGGTGGTCTTGGCGTTGCGTTTCTCGGCGTCAGAGCAGGCCGAGATCGGCAAGCTCACGCCTGAGCTTCGGCGGCATCTCGATCAGCCCGGCTTTGCCCTTGCCGAGATCGGCCGGCGCGTCCGCCGGCTTCAGGTAGCGCCACCCCTGGAATGCACGGCGCGGTTGCCAGTCAGTGCGCACGACCTCGGGATCGAGGATCAGATGGCAACGGCCGATGCCCTCGTCATCGGTGAAGGGCCGGATTTCGGTGATCAGCTGGCGGCATTGGACATTGCCCTTGATCACCCAGTAGAGCGAGCCGCCGTCGGTAATCTCGGCGCCACGCGTCGGCACCATGCGGGTGGTGTGGTAGTGCTCGGCCGGTTCGCCGGCGCGGCGCCGCTCGTCGAGACGGAAGGCAATCCACTCTTCCAGATCCTCGACGCTGTCACAGCCGACGCAAAGCTTTATGAGATTGAGAGACATCGTTTAAGGTTTAGTCCAGCACGCGAACGCGTCAACGGCCTGATCGACTTCTCCACAGTGGTGGTCCATGCCGCCAGATTGGCGCTCAGCACTCCACGACATTGACGGCCAATCCGCCAAGGCTGGTTTCCTTGTACTTTTCGTTCATGTCGAGGCCGGTCTGGCGCATCGTCTCGATCGCGGCATCGAGCGGCACGAAATGAACGCCGTCGCCCTTGATGGCCAGCGAAGCGGCGGTCACCGCCTTGACGGCACCAAGCGCGTTGCGCTCGATACACGGCACCTGCACCAGGCCGCCGACCGGATCGCAGGTCATGCCGAGATGATGTTCCAGCGCGATCTCGGCAGCATTCTCGACCTGCTCGGGCGTGCCGCCCATGACGGCGCACAATCCCGCCGCAGCCATTGCCGAAGCCGAACCGACCTCGCCCTGGCAGCCGACTTCCGCCCCCGAGATCGAAGCATTGGTTTTGATGATGCCGCCGACGGCCGCCGCCGTCAGCAGGAAATCGCGGATGCTGGGCTGGTCGGCTTCGGGATGGAAATGCAACCAGTAGCGCAGCACTGCGGGCAGAGTGCCGGCCGCCCCATTGGTTGGCGCGGTGACGACACGGCCGCCGGCAGCGTTCTCCTCATTGACCGCCATCGCATAGATCGACAGCCAGTCGTTGGCGAGCAGCGGGTTGGGCCGGTTCTGCTGCCATTGCTCCTGCAGCTTGTCGTGCAGCATCCGGGCACGGCGGCGCACCTTGAGTCCGCCCGGCATGATGCCGTCTTGCGACAGGCCGCGCTCGATGCAGCCCTTCATGGCGCTCCAGATGCCGTCGAGGCCGGCGTCGAGCTCCCCGCGCGACATCTGTGTCTCCTCGTTGACGCGCTTCATCTCGGCAATGGAAAGCCCGCTTTTCGCTGCCATGGACAGCATTTCGACGGCGTTCTTGAACGGATACGGAACCTTCTTGCCTTCGGTTGTCGCCGAGCCCCTCGCCTTCATCCGCTGCAGTTCTTCCTCGGACACTACGAAGCCGCCGCCGATCGAATAGTAGACGCGCCTCAGCAGCAACCGGTCGCCGGCATCATGGGCAGAAAACGCCATGCCATTGGCGTGACCCGGCAGCGGCGTCTTGCGATCCAGCACAAGATCCGTTGCCGGGTCGAAACGGTAGGACGGATGGCCGGGCGGCGAAATCCGCTTCTCGGCGGCGATGCCAGCGACGATGCCGTCTGCTAGGTCGGGATCCACCGTCTGCGGCGTCTGGCCGGCGAGGCCGAGCACCACGGCACGATCGGAGCCATGGCCGATGCCGGTATAGGCGAGCGAGCCATGCAGGCTGGCAGCGATCCGGTCGACCTTGGCGCCGGCCGGGCGCGGCCAGTCGTCTCCCGCAATCTCGTCGAGAAACCGCCGCGCGGCCGTCATCGGCCCCATCGTGTGCGAACTCGATGGGCCGATGCCGATCTTGAACAAGTCGAAAACCGAAAGGAACACGTGGGTGTTTTCTCCTGGGACCCTGTTGAGGTCTACATATAGGAATTCCCATGATGTTTTCCGCTGTTTTGAAGATTGCGGCGCTGCGCCTGCCGACCTTGTTTGCTCCGGCAGCGACATTCCAACTTCGGCCATCGAAGCATTACTGCCGCCTGTGGTAAAAGCAACGCATGAGCGATTCCTTTCACCTATCGACGGCCGACCTTGCGGCGCTGGGGTTCTTCCTTACCGCGTGGGTGCTGCATACGCTCGCCGCCGATGGAATGCTGGTCAGCCGCATGTCGCTGACGAGGGCTATGAACACGCAGCGCGAGGCCTGGATGCGGACCATGGCCGAACGCGAGATCCGCATCGTCGACACCGCTATCATGAGCGGGCTGCAACAGGGGACCGCCTTCTTTGCCTCCAGTTCGCTGATTGCGATCGGCGGCTGTTTTGCCCTGCTCGGCGCCTCCGATCAGGTTCTGACCGTGCTGAGCGACCTGCCGTTTGGCGCCACGTCCTCACGCGCGGCCTTCCAGACGAAGGTGTTCGGGCTGGTGCTGATCCTGGCCTTTTCCTTCTTCAAATTCGGCTGGGCTTACCGGCTGTTCAACTATTGCTCGATCCTGATCGGCGCCGTGCCGATTCCGCATGGCGAGGCGTCGCGCAATCCGGTCACCGAAACGGCGGTGTGGCGTGCCGCGCGCATGAACATGTTGGCCGGAAAGCATTTCAATTCGGGCCTGCGCGGCGTGTTCTTCTCGATCGGCTATCTTGGCTGGTTCGTCGATCCCGCGGTGTTCGTCCTGTCGACGCTGCTGCTCCTGGCGGTGCTGGTGCGCCGCCAGTTTTTCTCGGCGGCGCGGCAGGCGGTGCTCGGTCAGCCGCCCGCCCCAACATCCGGCGCCGGAAAAGGCCGGTCTATCCGGCCCGACAGCCAGTAGGCAATCAGCCCGATCCATTCACGGGTCGCGATGGTTGTGGTCTGCAGTGCTTCGTTGGCATCCGTGCGGAACAGGCCGATGCCTTCCCTGCCGGAGGTGCGGTAGTCGACCGGCCACGGAACCGTCGCAAAACCGGCTTTGTCGAACAGCGCCTTGGCGCGTGGCATGTGGAAGGCCGAGGTCACCAGCAGCCAGGTCTCGCCCGGCTTTGGCGTGATCAGTTGTTTGGCGAAGACCGCATTCTCGTAGGTGTTGCGTGATTTGCCCTCAAGGATCAGCCGATCGGCCGTCACGCCGAGCGCAGTGAACAGGCGTGGAGCTGTCGCCGCATCGCCCTCGTCTTCGCGGACCATTGCGATGGGGCCACCTGAAATGACGATCTTAGCTGTCGGAAAACGCAGTGCCAGCACCGCTGCCTCGACCATTCGATCGCCACTGGCGTTGAGTTCATAGCCGCTGCGGACGAAGTTGATGGCGCTCTCCATACCGCCGCCGAGCACAATGATTCCGTCAACTCGTTCCGGCAGGGCTGGCCTAGGGAAACGCTCCTCGAGCGGATTAAGCATCACTGCGCCGAGCGAGGTCCACGCCGAGAGTCCAAGGACAAGGAATGCCAGCACGCTGCCGGTGGCAAACAGCCTCTTGCGCCCGACCAATGCCGCAAGCAATCCAGCCAGCAGCAGGATGATCGCGAGATTAAGCGGCTGGACGAAGAGCCACAGAACCTTGGAGACATAGAAGAACATCCCTCACCCCTCAGATGAGAAACGATCCTACCACCATTTTTCCGGCTGAAATGTGCCGGCCGCCTGTTCGATGACGTGGGCGGTCTGGAACAGCGTCTCCTCGTCGAAAGGCCGGCCGATCAGCTGCAGGCCGAGCGGCAGCCCCTTGGCGTCGAGCCCGGCTGGAACCGCTATGCCGGGCAAGCCGGCCATGTTCACCGTCACCGTAAAAATGTCATTGAGATACATCTTGACCGGGTCGGCGGCCATGTCCTCGTCGGCGATGCCGAAGGCAGCGGAAGGCGTTGCCGGCGTCAGGATGACGTCGACGCCTGCTGCAAATACATTTTCGAAGTCACGCTTGATCAGGGTTCGAACTTTCTGCGCCTGCAGATAGTAGGCATCGTAATAGCCGGCGGAAAGCACATAGGTGCCTATCATGATGCGGCGCTTGACCTCCCGCCCGAAGCCGGCGGCGCGGGTCTTTTCATACATGTCGACAATGTCCTTGCCGGGCACGCGCAAGCCATAGCGGACGCCGTCGTAACGGGCGAGGTTGGACGAGGCTTCGGCCGGCGCCACGATGTAATAGGCCGGCAGCGCGTATTTTGTGTGCGGCAGCGAGATATCGACGATCTCGGCGCCGGCATCCCGCAGCCAGGCAATGCCTTTCTGCCACAGCGCCTCGATCTCCGCGGGCATGTCATCGACACGATATTCCTTTGGGATGCCGACCTTCATGCCTTTGATCGGGCGGCCGATCGCCGCCTCGTAATCCGGCACCGGCAGGTCGACGGAGGTCGTGTCCTTCGGGTCGACCGAAGCCATCGACTTCAACAGGATCGCGGCATCGCGGACGTCGCGCGCGATCGGCCCGGCCTGGTCGAGCGACGAGGCGAAAGCTACGATCCCCCAGCGCGAGCAGCGGCCGTAGGTCGGCTTGATGCCGACCGTGCCGGTGAAGGCGGCGGGCTGGCGGATCGAGCCGCCGGTGTCGGTCGCGGTAGCGCCGGCGCACAGGAAGGCCGAGACGGCTGACGCCGAGCCCCCGGACGAACCGCCCGGCACCAGTTGGGCATTGTCCAACGTGCGCGCGGTCCTGGTGCCACCGGCCGAAACGAAACCGCCCTCGCCCTGATGTGTCGTCGGCATTACCACCGTGTCGAAGCGCGAACGCCGCCACGGATTGATGACCGGCCCGTAATGCGAGGTCTCGTTGGACGAGCCCATGGCGAACTCGTCCATGTTGAGCTTGCCGAGCATGACGGCACCATCCGCCCACAGATTGGCGGTGACCGTCGATTCGTAGCGCGGTTTGAAGCCGTCCAGCACATGGCTGCAGGCCTGGGTGTGGACGCCTTCGGTGCCGAACAAATCCTTGATGCCGAGCGGGATACCCTCGAGCGACCCGCCCTCGCCCTTGGCCAGTTTCGCGTCGGAGGTCTTGGCCATGTCGCGCGCCTTGTCGTCGGTGACCACGACGTAGGCATTGAGCGCCGGATTGGCTCGCTCGACCGCCGATAGATAAGCCTCGGTGATTTCGGTGGCTGTGATCTCTCTGGAGCGCAATTTGGCGCGGGCCTGCGAAATCGTCAGCTGGGTAAGGTCGCTCATCAGGCAAGGCTCTTTTCGTAAAACACCGACCACTCGGAATCGGGATAATTCAGCACCGGCCCGCAACGCGAAAAACCGGCGCGTTCGTAGACGGTCCAGGCGGCGGGATGACGGTCGCCCGTCTCCAGAACCAGACGCTTAAGCCCTTCTTGGCGCGCCAGCGCCTCGATACGCTCGACAATCTTCGCGCCGATCTTGCGGCCGCGATGCGAAGGTCGCGTATACATGCGCTTGACCTCGCCGACGACAGCATCGTGGCGCTTCAGTGCGCCGCAACCGATGGCAAGGCCGTTGTCGCGGGCGATGAAGACGGTCGTGTCGCGGTCCGCCATCTGCTCGACCGTCAAATGGTAGCAATGCTCCGGCGGCGTCAGCTCCAGCAATGTGGCGTTGAGCTCCTCGACCAGCCCACGCACATCGTCCTGCAGCGGCGTCTCAGCCGCGATGTCGATTGCCATCGGCCTGCTACTCCACGACCTTCGGCACAAGGAAGAAATTTTCTTCGGTCGCCGGTGCATTGGCGACGATGTCGGCTGCCTTGCCGCCGTCGGTGACGACGTCCTGGCGCTTTTTCATTGCCATCGGCGTGACCGAGGTCATCGGCTCGACGCCGGAAACATCGACCTCGTTCAACTGCTCGACAAAGCCCAAAATGGCGTTCAATTCGCCGGTCATGCGCTCTGCATCCTCCTCGCTCACCGCAATACGGGCAAGATGCGCGACGCGCTTCACAGTTTTTATATCAACGGACATGTTTGTGCCTCGGGAAAACCAGCGCTATAGCGGCGCGGCGCGTGCCACGCAACATGCATCGTGCCTTCAACTGCCCTATGGCATCGCCACGCCGTCGCAGAGGAAATAACTGCCGCCGTTGCCGCTCTGCTCGCCTTCGTCGGCGGCAGGCCGAACCGATACCAGGTCGATCTGCTTCGGGCTCATCTGTGTCAGTGAGAGAACATCGGGAAAGACGTAGCCCGGCTCCTGGCATATAGCGGTCACCGCCCAGCTCGGTGAGCGTGTCGCTTTGGTGATCTGCAGGAATTC
Source organism: Mesorhizobium sp. M1169 (assembly GCF_040318345.1). NCBI lineage: Bacteria > Pseudomonadati > Pseudomonadota > Alphaproteobacteria > Hyphomicrobiales > Phyllobacteriaceae > Mesorhizobium > Mesorhizobium sp. M1169. The sequence goes on from NZ_JAMYME010000011.1 coordinate 23,609, forward strand.
ACAATTATATTCGATGCTTTCCAGGCCATTTGCCGACAGCACGATATTGCCGCCCTCGATCACCGTCTGCAGCGTATCCTTTTTGGCCTGCGCGCAGAGGTCCTCCGATTGCAGATAGACGCCCTCGATGAAATTTTCCGCGGCCAGCGTCGGCGACGCGGCAACCAGCATTGAAATGCAAAGAGAATTTCTCAAGCGCATCGTATCGTTCCGGACCGGCTTTCTTTACAGCGTAATCGTCTCGCCGATCTTCGGCAACGCAACTTTCACACCCGATCCATCCAGCCCGGCCACGAATTTGTCGGCAGTCTGATCGATCATCGGAAATGTGCCGAAGTGAGCGGGAACGACCGTCTCGAACTTGAAGAAACGCTGGCAGGCAAGGGCTGCTACCGCGCCACCCATGGTGAAGCGGTCGCCGATCGGCACGATGCCGATCTTCGGTTCGTGCAACTCGTTGATCAGCGCCATGTCGGAAAAAATGTCGGTGTCGCCCATATGATAAAGCGGCTTGTCCTCGGGAAAGTGCAGGACGAGCCCGCCCGGATTGCCGAGATAGGTATTCTGGCCACCCTCGCCCGGAAAGGACGATGAATGCAGAGCCTGAACGAAGGTGGTGGTGAAGCCGCCGCAATCGACGGTGCCGCCGATATTGCCGGGATTGATCTGCTTGTCACCGACACCCTTGCCGACCAGGTACATGCAAATCTCGAAATTGGCGACCAGCATCGCGCCGCTCTTCTTGAGCACTTCGACGGCGCCGCTGATGTGGTCACTGTGGCCATGGGTGAGCAACACGTGCGTGATCCCTTCGGCCGGCCCTTCCCAGCCGCCCGCCCATGACGGATTGCCGACCAGATAGGGGTCGATGAGGATTTTCGCGCCTTCGATTTCGATTCTGAATGCCGAATGTCCGTACCAGGTCAGTTTCATCAATGCTTTCCTCGATTTTTGCTTCGGTAGAGGATAGAACGCCGACGGCGAAATTAAAGTGCCGCGCACGCTTTGCGCGTATAGGACGTGCGGCGTCGCGGTCAAAGGAAAAGCCGTTGGGCATCATCACCATCGAGGAGTTGCCGGCCCGGCTGGGCGGCGGCAAGACCCTGGCCGGTCTCGACCTTGGCGACAAAACGATCGGCGTGGCGGTTTCGGACCGCGGCTTGTCGTTCGCGCACCCGCGCCCCGTCATCATGCGCAGGAAATTCTCGCTCGATGCCGCAGTGCTGCTCGCCCTGTTGCAGAAGGAGAATGCCGGCGCCGTGGCAATCGGCCTCCCCATCAACATGGACGGCTCGGAAGGCCCGCGCGCCCAAAAATCCCGCGCTTTCGTCCGCAACATGGCTGGATTGACCGATCTGCCGTTCGTCTTTTGGGACGAAAGGCTGTCGACGGTGGCGGCCGAGCGAACACTGATCGAGATGGATTTTTCCCGCAAGAAACGCGCCGGCAAGATCGATTCAGCGGCGGCCGCTTTCATCCTCCAGGGCGTTCTCGACCGGCTTCAGGCGCTCGGCGTCGATGCCTGGTCGAAATAGCGGTTGCGCATCGCCGTGATCCAGCCACCAATCGTCTTGCGGCGGCGAAATGCCCAGAACGCCACCAGCAGCACGCCGTCGAATACGCAAGCTTTCGCCACCATGCCCGGAATGAGCGCCGGATCGACGCCCAGCATCTGTCCATAGAGCTGGAAGACGAGATCGTGTAATTGGCGGCTCAGCATGACATAGCCGAAATTGATGTCGTTGAGCGACAGAAAGAACCAGCCCCAAAACAAGAGGAGCGGAGCCGCCCACAGCGCGAACAAGGTGCGCATCAGCGGTCATCCCTCGAATCCAGCCGGCCGGAAATGCGGGCAAGCGAGGAATTATGCGCCGCTGCCTTGGCCATGACATGCGCGGCCGCTCGGATTTCGCCGGTCCCTGGAGCTGCCGCGGCAACGGTCGACCGCCGCTCCGCGAGCACCGCGACATAGGACGCCAGAAGTGCCGCCAATTGCACCGCGACAATCATGAACAGCCCATTGATACCTTGCGCGGCGCCGCCGATGACGATCAGCGACAGCACGCCTAAGGCGGAAATGAAGGCGATTCGCATGACGCTGTCGGCGGGATCCGGGTTGGTCGTGTCGCTGGTCAGTGCTTCAACAAAGGCCCAGCAGAACAGCACCGCGACGACAAGCAGTGCCACGGCGAGCGGCGCCACGACGACGGCGTTTTCGAGATCGGCAAATCGAGTGTTCTGGACGGGAACGCCCAGTACGCCAAGGGCCGTCGCCACGCCTCGATTCTCGTCGATGCAAATGAACGCCAGCAGGGCGAAAACGGCCGCCCAATGCAATGCCAGAAAAGAGCTCAGAATATGCCGCATGACGCTCCTGCTTCGCAGGGCAAAGCCGCTCAAGCTGAACAATCCTTGCCTTAACCATAACACTGGGCTTTGCCACCGGCCGCCGCAATGGAAACCATTCGTTAAGGTTAACGGCCATCCACAGGGTCGCGAGAGCGGCAGCGAATTGGGCGACGGCCCTTAGTTGATCGGCGGGTAGAGCGTATCGATGATCATGCGCGCATCATGGCGGGAATCGATCATGCCATAGGTATTGCGCCACTGGCCGGCGAGGCGCGTTTCGACGAAGGCGTCGGCGATCCGCCCTGCCCCCAACCTGCGAAGCTCTGCCGCCGCCGCCGACAATGCCAATTGCTCGGTCAAGAGCCGCGCCGAGCCCTCGTCGGTTGCAGCGACCTGCATTGCCGCTTTGAGCACGCCGACGGTGCCGCGTCCGCCGGCGCCGAGATCGCGGTCGATGCCGGCCAGCACGTCATCGAACAGGCCGGGTGCACGCCCCAGCACACGTAGCACGTCGAGCGCCATGACGTTGCCGGATCCCTCCCATATCGCGTTGACCGGAGCTTCGCGATAGTAGCGGGCGAGCGGCCCCTCCTCGACATAGCCATTGCCGCCGAGGCACTCCATCGCTTCATAGAGCAGCGGCGGCGCAATCTTGCAGACCCAGTATTTGACGACCGGCGTCATGGCGCGCGCGAAGGCCGCCTCGCCGCGGTCGCCGGCCGCCTCGTCGAAGGAGCGCGCCAGCCGGAACGACAGCGCAGTAGCGGCGGCAACGTCGAGCGCCATATCGGCCAGCACCCGCTGCATCAGCGGCTGCTCGACCAGATTGGTTCCGAACACCTTGCGGTGGCGCGTGTGGTGGACGGCCTCGGCCAGTCCGGCCCGCATGATCGCCGATGAGGCGACGGCACAGTCGAGCCGCGTCAGGGTCACCATGTCCATGATCGTCTTCACGCCCGCGCCGGGCTCGCCGACCATCTCGCCGATGGCATTGACGAATTCCACCTCCGACGAGGCATTGGATCGGTTGCCGAGCTTGTCCTTCAGCCGTTGAAAACGGAAGCCGTTGCCGGATCCGTCGCCGAGCAGGCGGGGAACGAGAAAGCACGACAGTCCCTCCGGCACCTGTCCGAGCACCAGGAAGGCATCCGACATCGGCGCCGACATGAACCATTTGTGGCCGGTCAGGCGATAAAACCCGCTGCCGGCGCGCTCGGCCCTGGTGACGTTGGCACGGACATCGGTGCCGCCTTGCTTCTCGGTCATGCCCATGCCGAGCGTCAGCCCGGCTTTTTCGACCGGAGGCTTCTGGCTTTGATCGTATTTGCGCGTCGTCACCCGAGGCGCCCATTCGCGAAACAGCTTCGGGCTGGCCATCAGCGCTGCCAGCGAAGCGCTGGTCATGGTGATCGGGCAGAGATGTCCGGTCTCGAGCTCAGCCGTGAGGTAAAAGCGTGCAGCGCGCACCTGGTGGCGCCGGCCGATCTCGGCGTCGCCATTCTCCCAGACCGACGAATGCAGCCCGTTGGCAACAGAGCGGCGCATGAGCGCGTGATAGGCGGGATGGAACTCGACCTGGTCGATGCGCCGGCCCTGGCGGTCATGGGTCCTGAGCTTCGGCATCTCGACATTGGCAAGACGGGCCAGTTCCTGCGCCTCATGGGTCAGAACGAACCGGCCAAGCCCGTCGAGGTCCTTGCGCACCGGATCGGAAAAGCGCTCGGCAAGCTGGATCAGCAACGGATCGCCCCGCCAGGCGTTGCCGCCGGCCAGCGGCGGCGGCTGGTTGGTCACGTCGTCGGTCACGCTTCGTCCTTATCACCTGAAGGCTGCGAATCCAAAGCCAAGGCGGTTTATAGCCTATGGCCAGCGGCGCGCGACGAAAATACCGGGGAGAACCAATCCAATCCCAAGCCGGTGCTTGCAGCCGCGGAGCCTCCCCCCTATAGCAGCGACTTGAGATGACCGACGCATCGTCCCTGCCGCTTTATCCCCACCGCCATCTTCTGGGCATCCGCGATCTTTCCCCTGCCGACATCGAGCTTCTGCTCGACCGGGCGGACAGGGCCGTTGCCATCTCGCGGCAGTCGGACAAGAAGACATCGACGCTGCGCGGCCGCACCCAGATCAATCTCTTCTACGAAGCCTCGACCCGTACGCAATCGTCATTCGAGCTGGCCGGCAAACGGCTCGGCGCCGACGTCATGAACATGTCCGTAGCGAGTTCGTCGGTGAAAAAGGGCGAGACGCTGATCGATACGGCAATGACGCTGAATGCCATGCGTCCCGACATATTGATCATCCGCCATCAATCGGCCGGCGCGGCAGCACTTCTTGCCCAAAAAGTTGGCTGTTCGGTGGTCAATGCCGGCGACGGCGCCCATGAGCACCCTACCCAGGCGCTGCTCGACGCACTGACCATCCGCCGCGTCAAAGGTCCGTTGTCGAAGCTGATCGTGGCGATCTGCGGCGACATCCTGCATTCGCGCGTGGCCCGCTCCAACATCATCCTGCTCAACGCGCTTGGTGCCCAGGTCAGGGTCGTCGCCCCTTCGACGCTTTTGCCCGCCGGCATCGAGAAGATGGGCGTCATCGTCACACGTTCCATGGCCGAGGGTCTGAAGGACGCCGACGTGGTAATGATGCTGCGCCTGCAGCGCGAACGCATGGAAGGCGCTTTCGTACCGTCGGTGCGCGAATATTTCCGCTATTTCGGCCTCGACGCGGAGAAGCTGAAGGCGGCCAAGGACGGTGCGCTGGTCATGCATCCCGGCCCGATGAACCGCGGCGTCGAGATCGCCTCCGAGATCGCCGACGGCCCGCAAAGCGTTATCCAGGAACAGGTTGAGATGGGCGTCGCCGTGCGCATGGCGGTTATGGAAGCGCTGCTCGACCCCCGTCGAAACCACGAGGGCCGCGCCTGATGAGCATAACGGTCTTCCGCCGGGCCCACATCGTCGACCCGTCGCGCGGCATCGATGAGGTCGGCACCGTCATCGTCGAAGGCCGTAAAATCGTTGCCGCCGGCAGGGCGGCCTTGAACCAGGGCGCGCCCGAAGGCGCCACCATCATCGACTGCGCCGGCAAGACTATCGTCCCCGGATTGATCGACGCGCGCGTCTTCATCGGCGAACCCGGCGGCGAACACCGGGAGACCATTGCTTCGGCGAGCATCGCTGCGGCGGCGGGCGGCGTCACCTCAGTCATCATGATGCCCGATACCGACCCGGTGATCGACAATGTCGCACTGGTCGAGTTCGTGCTGCGCACCGCCAAGGACACCGCAATCGTCAACATCTTTCCGGCAGCAGCGATCACCAAGGGGCTGGAAGGCCGCGAGATGACCGAATTCGGCCTGCTGCGCGAAGCCGGCGCGGTCGCCTTCACCGATGGCCGGCATTCTATTGCCAGCGCGCTGGTGATGCGCCGCGCGCTGACCTATGCGCGCGATTTCGGTGGCGTCATCGCGCATGAAACCCAAGACGCCGACCTCGCTTTGGCCGGCGTGATGAACGAAGGCCTTTACGCAAGCTGGCTTGGCCTTGCCGGCATTCCGCGCGAAGCCGAATCGATCCCCCTGGAGCGCGATCTCGCGCTGGCTCGGCTGACCGGCGGCGCCTATCACGCTGCCAAGATTTCGACGGCTATGGCGGCAAACGCGGTAGCGCGCGCAAAAGCCGATGGCGCCAACGTCACCTCAGGCGTGTCGATCCACAATCTGTCGCTCAACGAGAATGATGTCGGCGAGTACCGCACCTTCTTCCGGCTGACGCCGCCGCTGCGCGCCGAGGAAGATCGGCTGGCGATGATCGAAGCGATCAAGGACGGCACCGTCGACCTCATCGTCTCCTCCCACGACCCGCAGGACGTCGACACCAAGCGCCTGCCCTTTGCCGATGCCGCGGCCGGCGCCATCGGGCTGGAAACGCTGCTAGGCGCAGCGCTGCGGCTCTATCACAATGGCGACCTGACGCTGCTCCGGCTGGTCGAGACACTCTCGACCGCCCCAGCAAGATTGTTCGGCCTGCCCGGCGGCACGCTGAAACCGGGGGCATTGGCCGACCTTGCGCTCGTCGATCTGGACGAGCCATGGGTCGTCAGCGAGAGCGGCATCCGCTCACGCTCGAAAAACACCTGTTTCGAAGGCGCGCGACTGCAAGGCAAGGTCTTGCAAACAATGGTGGCGGGCCGCACAGTGTTTTCGGCCTAGGACGAAAACAGGCGTCACGGCTTAAAATCCGCTCAGCCAAGGAAAGTTCGGGGGAACAATGGCTTACAGTCCCGTCTTGGCATTGGTGTTCGGCTATCTTCTCGGCTCGATCCCGTTTGGCCTGCTGATCACCCGTGCCGCCGGCCTCGGCGACGTGCGCAACATCGGCTCCGGCAACATCGGCGCCACCAATGTGCTGCGCACCGGCAACAAGAGCTTGGCCGCGGCCACGCTTCTGCTCGACGCCCTTAAAGGCACCGCGGCGGTGCTGATCGCAGGCCGCTTTGCGCCCGAGCTCGGACTTTGGGCCGGCTTCGGCGCGTTTTTAGGTCATCTCTTTCCGGTCTGGCTCGGCTTCAAGGGGGGCAAGGGTGTCGCCACTTACCTTGGCGTGCTGATCGGCCTTGCCTGGCAGGCGGCGCTGATCTTCGCCGTCGTCTGGCTGGCGGTGGCTTTCCTGTTCCGCTACTCCTCGCTCGCGGCGCTGACGGCAGCAGTCGTGGTGCCCATGGCACTGTATTTCCTGAGCACGCCGCAGATTGCCGGGCTTTTCGCGGCGATGAGCCTAATCGTCATCGTAAAGCACCGCGCCAACATTGCGCGGCTGCTTGCCGGCACCGAGGGTAAGATCGGGGCCAAGGAGTGAGCGAGCCCGACGCCGGGCCGCGCCTCAGCGACCGGCAGCGGCTGAGCTGGCTTCGTCTGATCCGCACGCCGAATGTCGGCCCGGCTTCCTTTCGCGACCTGATCAACCGGTTCGGTTCGGCCGAAGCAGCGCTATCGATGCTGCCCGAGCTGATGATTTCGGGGGGCGCCAAAAAAATCGTCCGCATCCCGTCCATTGCCGAGACCGAGGCGGAGCTGGAGACCGCCCGGCGGGCTGGCGCCCGCTTCGTCGGCATCGGCGAAGCGGATTATCCGCCGCTGATGAAAAGCATGGATCATCCGCCGCCGCTGCTCGCGGTCAGGGGCAATAGCGCGGTGTTCCGCTTGCCAGCGGTCGCCATCGTCGGCGCTCGCAACGCATCGCTGGCCGGCATCAAGATGGCGCGAATGCTGGCGGCGGATCTCGGCCGCGACGGCTATGGCATCGTCTCCGGCCTGGCGCGCGGCATCGATACGGCCGCGCACCAGGGCAGCCTTGCGACTGGCACAATCGGCGTGCTCGCCGGCGGCCTCGATTTGCCCTACCCGCCCGAAAATGCCGGCCTGTGCGACGAGATCGCCGAGCGCGGCGGCGCCATCATTTCCGAAATGCCGTTTGGCTGGCAGCCACGCGCACAGGATTTTCCGCGCCGCAACCGGCTCGTCGCCGGTGCTGCATTGGGATTGGTGGTGGTCGAGGCCGCACAGCGCTCCGGCTCACTGATCAGCGCCCGGCTTGCCGGCGAGATGGGCCGGCTGGTTTTCGCCGTTCCCGGTTCGCCGCTCGATCCGCGCGCTGCCGGCACCAATGGCCTGCTCAAGGACGGCGCCATCCTTGTCACCGAGGCCGCCGATATCACCAGTGCGATAGCGCCGCTGGTCGGCGGCTGGTCGCCAAGGACATCGCCGCTTGAAGAGCCGCCCGACTTTTCAGCAACACCGCCGCCGCGCGAGGACGACCGCGACCGCGTCGTCGAGGCGCTCGGCCCGACGCCGGTAGCAGTCGACGAGATCATCCGTCACACCGGCCTGCATCCCGCTCAAGTGTTCATGGTGCTGCTGGAGCTCGACCTCGCCGGACGGCTCGAACGCCATCCCGGCGGCAACGTCTCGCTGATCTGACCGAGAGCTTGCGCATGTCACCGCAAGCAATCCCGATGTGATTCCGATGGCCGATCCGAGCAACAAACCAAAGCAGATGCTGTTCACTCGTATGACGGCCCTCGTCTGGTCAGCACTGAGTGTCATGCTGGCGCTGCAATGGTCGATGGATCTCGGCATGTCGGGTTTTCCCGACGGCTACATAACGCCCTTCGCAAGAGCGACCAGCACGCTTCTGGGCATTCTGACGGCAGCCTGCATGGCCCAGGGTCTCTACTTTTTCCTGGCCGGTGTGTTCGGCAGGAAGGTAAGCGCCGTCGGTCTTTGCCTGCAAATCCTTGCCGCAGCGGTTCTCACCGTGGTGCCAGTGCTTATCTTGAAGGATTGTCCGCATTCACAGCTGTGCAGCAGAGCGTATGAGGCGCTCACCGGCACGATGATGGACGATGGGGCGGGCGGCTAAAGCCACTGCATGCGTTCGGCACGAGGTTGTCACCCATGTCTTAGGTACAATCTGTTACCTATGTCTCCGGGTTGGACAATCTTGATTTTGGTGAGCGCGATGGGATTCGAACCCATGACCTACTGATTAAAAGTCAGTTGCTCTACCGGCTGAGCTACGCGCTCCCGCGGGCTCAGAAAGGCCGCCCTCGAAATTGCGCGGAACATAGGGAGAGTGCCTCTACCGGTCAACCGGAAAAAGACGGCTCCCAAACCGGACTTTCCTGCCGCGTCATCATGCCGTGCGGTGCGCTTCGGCGTTGACGGAACTGCCTCCCCCTCGCGCAAGGCCGAAGCTCGCGCTTTGCGGGACAAGCGCAAGCAGCGAATCGAGAGAACCTTTGCAGATCAGCAACTTGGGATTTTTGGCGGAACAATTTGCGCAGCCTGTCCGTTTTTCCGCGACAAGGGACATGCGTTTCAAGGAGAAGATCATGAATAGGATCATGTCGGGCCTGCTGGCGACCACCCTTTCGATCTCATTCGCTGCCGCGGAGATCGTGCCAGTCAACGCTCAGCCCAGCTATGCGCCCCCTGCCCAGGGGCTCACCTCGAATGTCCAGACCGTCCAGTACGAGCCGTGGCGGAGGCACCGGAGTTTCAATCGCGATTTCTCGCGTCGCGATTTCTCCCGTCGCAATTTTTCGCGTGACGACGGCATGTACTGGCGTGGCCATCGCGGCTATCGCTACTACCGTCCCGGCTACCGCCGCCACGGCGACTTCTGGTTCCCGCTGGCCGCGTTTGCTACCGGAGCGCTGATCACTGGCGCGATTGTCAACCAGAATCGTGTCTATCGTGGCGATGCCCACGTGCAGTGGTGCTATGATCATTATCGGAGCTATCGCGCTTCTGACAACACTTACCAGCCCAACTACGGTCCGCGCCGGCAGTGCCGGTCGCCTTACTGAGTCCCAGATTAGAGGCTGCAAGCCCGCGCCCGCAACGGCGCGGGTTTTTCATTAGTGCGAATCCGGTGGCATCCCTGCCTATTGCGCACTTAGCGTCCTGCGCACAGCGTGGCGCCAACCTGCCAGCTTGGCGGCACGTGTCGAAGCATCCATGTCCGGCTTGAACCGGCGCTCGAGCGCCCAGCTCCTGGCGAATTCCGCGGCCTTCGGCCAGACACCCGCCTTCGAGCCGGCCAGCCAAGCCGCACCGAGTGCTGTCGTCTCGAGAATTGTCGGCCGGTCGACCGGCGCATCGAGAATGTCGGCCAGCCGCTGCATCGTCCAGTCCGACGCCACCATGCCGCCATCTACCCTGAGCACGGTCTTGACCGAGGCGCCTTTCCAGTCCCGGCGCATGGCGTCAAGCAGATCGCGCGTTTGGAACGCAACGGATTCCAGTGCCGCGCGGGCAAATTCCGCCGGCCCCGAATTGCGGGTCAGCCCGAAGATGGCGCCGCGCGCCTCGGCATCCCAGTGCGGTGCGCCGAGCCCGACGAAAGCCGGCACCAGATAGACGTTCTGCGTTGGATCGGCTTCCGCCGCCAATTTGCCGCTCTGCTCGGCCTTGCCGATCACTTTGATGCCGTCCCGCAGCCATTGCACGGCGGCGCCGGCGATAAAGATCGAGCCCTCCAGCGCATAGGTGGTCTTGCCGTTCAGCCTGTAGGCAATGGTGGTCAAAAGCCGGTTCTTAGAACGCACGAGATCGCTTCCGGTGTTGAGCAGCGCAAAGCAACCGGTGCCGTAGGTCGACTTCATCATGCCTGGCTCGAAACAGGCCTGGCCGATTGCCGCCGCATGCTGGTCGCCGGCCACACCGAGGATTCTGATCTCTGCACCAAACAGGCTTTTGTCGGTTATTCCAAAATCATCGGCACAATCTTTCACCTGCGGCAGCATTCTTGCAGGTATGCCAAGAACGGCCAGCAGCTCGTCATCCCAGGCGTTTTGTTCGATGTTGTAGACCAGCGTGCGCGAGGCATTGGTGGCGTCAGTGGCGTGGATCTTGCCGCCGGTCAGCCGCCAGATCAAAAAACTGTCGATGGTGCCGGCCAGCAGTTCGCCCTTCTCGGCGCGTTTTCTGGCGCCCTTCACCTTGTCCAGCATCCAGGCGATCTTGGTGCCGGAGAAATAGGGATCGAGCAGCAGGCCGGTCTTTTTCGTGAATTTCTTCTCCAGCCCCAGCTTCTTCAGTTTCTGGCATAGCGGCGCGGTGCGGCGGTCCTGCCAGACAATCGCGTTGTGGATCGGCTTGCCGGTCTCCTTGTCCCAGATGACGACGGTTTCGCGCTGGTTGGTGATGCCGATCGCGGCGACTTCCGCTGCGTTGCGGCCGGCTGTCTTCAGCGCAGCCTCTACCGTTTCCACGACACTCGACCAGATCTCCTCGGGATCGTGCTCGACCCAGCCGGAGGCCGGATAATATTGGGTGAATTCCTTTTGCCCGCTGCCGACGACCTTCATCTTGTCGTCGAACAGGATCGCCCGGCTCGATGTCGTCCCCTGGTCGATTGCAAGGATATATCCGGTCATTCTCTCTCCCGTCGAAGCGAATTCAAGGTGCTACGATGTCTCGACGCCAGATGGCGCGGAGCCGTTCACGCAAACAGGGGAGACGGCAACATGCCGCCTCCCCTGAGTATGGCGATGCAGGCGCGGACGCCCGCATCAAACAGCCCTATTGCTGCCAGCTCTTCACCAGCTCGTCGTAGTTGATGGTGACCGGCTTTTCCTTCTCGTTCTCGATCTTGAGCTGAGGAGCGAGATTGCCCTTCTTGACCGCTTCCGCATTCCAGTAGGCGAGGTCATGCTCTTCGGCCATCTTCGGGCCAATATCGCCCTGGACGCCCGACTTCTCGATGCGGCTCATCACCTTTTCCTGCTCGGCGCAGAGCGAGTCCATCGCTTCCTGCGCGCTCTTGGCGCCCGACGAAGCATCGCCGATCGCCTGCCACCAGAGCTGTGCCAGCTTCGGATAGTCCGGCACGTTGGTGCCGGTCGGGGACCACTGGACGCGCGCCGGCGAGCGGTAGAACTCGATCAAGCCGCCGAGCTTTGGCGCACGTTCGGTGAAGCTCTTGTCGTGGATCGTGCTCTCGCGGATGAAGGTCAGGCCGACATGGCTCTTCTTCACGTCGACCGTCTTCGAGGTGACGAACTGCGCGTAGAGCCAGGCGGCCTTGGCGCGGTCGGTCGGCGTCGACTTCATCAGCGTCCAGGAACCGACGTCCTGATAGCCGAGCTTCATGCCGTCCTTCCAGTAGACGCCATGCGGCGACGGCGCCATGCGCCACTTCGGCGTGCCGTCGTCGTTCAGCACCGCCTTGGCGCTGGCGTCGACCATGCTGGCGGTGAAGGCGGTGTACCAGAAGATCTGCTGGGCAACCGCGCCCTGCGCCGGAACTGGCCCCGATTCGGAGAAGGTCATGCCTTGGGCTTCCGCCGGTGCATAGGCCTTCAGCCAATCGAGGTACTTCTGGATGGCATAGACAGAAGCCGGACCATTGGTGTCGCCGCCGCGCGCCGTGCAGGAACCGACCGGACGCGAATTCTCGTCGACCTTGATGCCCCATTCGTCGACGGGCAGACCGTTCGGAATGCCCTTGTCGCCATTGCCGGCCATCGACAGCCAGGCGTCGGTGAACCGCCAGCCGAGCGAGGGGTCCTTCTTGCCATAGTCCATATGGCCGTAGACCTTCTTGCCGTCGATCTCACGCCCGGTGAAGAACGCTGCAATGTCCTCATAGGCCGACCAGTTCACCGGCACGCCGAGGTCGTAGCCGTATTTGGCCTTGAAGTCCGCCTTGTTCTTCTCGTCGTTGAACCAGTCGTAACGGAACCAGTAGAGGTTGGCGAACTGCTGGTCGGGAAGTTGGTAGAGTTTCTTGTCGGGCGCGGTGGTGAACGAAGTGCCGATGAAATCCTTCAGGTCGAGATTCGGGTTGGTGACATCCTTGCCGTCGCCTGCCATCCAGTCGGTCAGGTTGCGCACCTGCTGGTAGCGCCAGTGCGTCCCGATCAGATCGGAATCGTTGACCCAGCCGTCATAGAGGTTCTGGCCGGTCTGCATCTGGGTCTGGATCTTCTCGACGACGTCGCCTTCCTGGATGACGTCATGCGTAACCTTGATGCCGGTGATGGCCGTAAAGGCCGGCGCCAGCACCTGCGATTCATACTGATGCGTGGCGATGGTTTCGGAAACCACCTTGATATCCATGCCGGCGAAAGGTTTCGCGGCATCGATGAACCATTGCATCTCGGCTTCCTGGTCGGCGCGCGAAAGCGTCGAAAGGGGCCCGATTTCCTTATCGAGGAAGGCCTTGGCCTCGTCCATTCCGGCATAGGCATTGCTTGCCCCGAGCAATAGGACAAGCGCAGTTGTTGATGTCAAGAATTGCCGTCGCATGTATTTCCTCCACTGTTAAAGTTCAAAGTGCGATCTGGATCGGCGGCCGGCACGCCGCCGTTCCAACAGTTTCCCCCTCTATACGTAGCGGAACACGCCGACGGCGTAGACCACGGAGAGAGCGAGAGCCCACCACAGATTGGGTCCGACTAGACCCAGCCAAGCGAGATGGATAAAGGCGCTGCCAAGCAGCGACAGGAACAGGCGGTCGCCACGCGTCGTTTCGAACCGCAGCACGCCGACGCGCGGATTGCCGCCCGGCGAGACGTATTCCCACGCCGCCATGCCGCAAAGCAGCAGAAAGATGGTTCCAAAGAAGGCCGCGGTCGGCCACGTCCAGGCCATCCACGAAAAATCGAGGTTGGACGAGAGGTTAAATCCCCACAGGCGGATATTGGCCGGATCGCTGAAGCCCACCGTTATTGCCACGAAATCGATTTGAAGTGCCACCCAGGCCACGACGACCAGGGCGAGAAACAGCACGGCCCACCACCATGGGCTTCTGTCGACCTGCTCCATCATACCCTCCCCAGGGCAAAGCCCTTGGCGATGTAGTTGCGCACAAACCAGATGACGAGCGCGCCGGGAATCAGCGTCAGCACGCCGGCTGCGGCGAGCAGCCCCCAATCCATGCCGGCGGCCGAAACGGTGCGGGTCATGGTCGCGGCGATCGGCTTGGCGTCGGTGGTCGTCAGCGTGCGGGCGATCAGCAGCTCGACCCACGAGAACATGAAGCAGAAGAAGCACGCCACGCCGATGCCGCTCGCAATCAGCGGCATGAATATCTTGATGAAGAAGCGCGGGAACGAATAGCCGTCGATATAGGCGGTCTCGTCGATCTCCTTGGGTACGCCCGACATGAAGCCTTCGAGGATCCACACCGCCAGCGGCACGTTGAACAGGCAATGCGCCAGAGCCACGGCGATGTGGGTGTCGATAAGGCCGAAGGCCGAATAAAGCTGAAAGAATGGCAGCGCGAACACCGCCGGCGGCGCCATGCGGTTGGTCAGCAGCCAGAAGAACAGATGCTTGTCGCCGAGGAAGCGGTAGCGTGAGAAGGCATAGGCCGCCGGCAGCGCCGCAGCCACCGAAATCACCATGTTCATAACCACATAGGTGATCGAGTTGATGTAGCCCGAATACCAGGACGCGTCGGTGAAGATGGTGCGGTAATTCGCCAATGTCGGTGCGTGCGGGTAGAGCGTCAGCGACGAGACGATCTCGCCATTGGTCTTGAAGCTCATATTGATGAGCCAGTAGATCGGCAAAAGCAGAACGATGATGTAGAGCGTCGGCACGATCCACCACCAACGCGACTCCTCGCCGCGACGGCGCATCAGCCGTGCGATCTCGTCCTGCCGTAGCGTGCTGGCGAGCCCTTCCGAAGCTGTCGTCTCGCTCACCCTGTCGGCTCTCTCTTCGGTGCGGCTCATCTCAGCGCTCCGCGTCGTAATTGGTCATCACGGTGTAGAACACCCATGACAACAACAGGACGATAAGGAAGTAGACCAGCGACATCGCCGCCGCCGGGCCGAGGTCGAACTGGCCGAGCGCCGTCTTGACGAGATCGATCGAAAGAAAGGTCGTCGAGTTGCCGGGTCCGCCGCCGGTCACCACGAACGGTTCGGTGTAGATCATGAAGCTATCCATGAAGCGCAGCAGCACGGCGATCAGCAGCACGCGGTTCATCTTCGGCAGCTGGATGTAGCGGAACACCGCCCAGCGCGAGGCACCGTCGATCTTGGCCGCCTGATAAAAGGCATCCGGGATCGAGACCAGGCCGGCATAGCAGAGCAGAACGACGAGGCTGGTCCAATGCCAGACGTCCATGATGATGACCGTGACCCAGGCGTCGTATGGGTCTTGCACATAATTATAGTCGATGCCGAGCGCGTTGACGTAATAGCCGAGCAGGCCAATGTCGTTGCGCCCGAACACCTGCCAGATGGTGCCGACGACGTTCCACGGGATCAGCAGCGGCAACGCCATCAAAACAAGGCAAACAGGCACGCCCCAACCCTTCTTCGGCATATTGAGCGCAATGAAGATGCCGAGCGGCACTTCGATCGCCAGGATGATGAAGGAGAAGACAAGGTTGCGGATCATCGCCTGCCAGAAGCGGCTGGAGGAAAGCAGTTCCTCGAACCATTCCGTGCCGGCCCAGAAGAAGACGTTATTGCCGAAAGTGTCCTGCACCGAATAATTGACGACCGTCATCAGCGGTATGACCGCCGAGAACGCCACCAGCAGCAGCACCGGCAGCACCAGGAACCAGGCTCTGTTGTTCCAGGTCTTTTCCACTTCAGGCTCCCATCTCGACGCGCCAGGAATTGGCATAGATGTTGATGCCGGCCGGGTCGAACCGCACCTTCGGATCAGCCGGAACTGTCTCGTCCTCGCCGATGACGGCG
This sequence comes from Mesorhizobium sp. M1169, assembly GCF_040318345.1. Classification (NCBI taxonomy): domain Bacteria; kingdom Pseudomonadati; phylum Pseudomonadota; class Alphaproteobacteria; order Hyphomicrobiales; family Phyllobacteriaceae; genus Mesorhizobium; species Mesorhizobium sp. M1169. The sequence goes on from NZ_JAMYME010000011.1 coordinate 39,182, forward strand.
GCGATCTCGCGCCCTTCAAGATTGGCACGGACCACCTTGTGGCGGCCGACGTCCTCGACCTTGCTGATCCGGACGGCCATGCCCTGGCTGCCTAGGCGCACATATTCGGGACGGATGCCGAGTTCGATGGCGCCGCCGCCCGCCTTGGGCACGCCCGGCAGTTCGATCTGCTGCGAGCCCAGCTTCGCTGTCTTGCCGTCGATCGCCACCGGCATGACATTCATGCCGGGCGAGCCGATGAAATAGCCGACAAAGGTGTGGCGCGGGCGCTCGAACAGCTCCGCCGGTGTGCCGATCTGCACGATTTCGCCGTCATACATGACGACCACCCTGTCGGCGAAGGTCAACGCCTCGGTCTGGTCATGCGTGACATAGACCATGGTATAACCGAAGCGGCGGTGAAGCTGCTTCAACTGCGAGCGCAGCACCCATTTCATATGCGGGTCGATGACTGTCAAAGGCTCGTCGAACAGGATGGCGTTGACGTCGGAGCGCACCAGCCCGCGCCCGAGCGAGATCTTCTGCTTCTGGTCGGCGGTCAGTCCGCGCGCCTTTCGTTTGGCCATATCGGCCAGCCCGGTCATCTCCAGCGTCTCGCGCACCTTGCGGTCGACGTCGGGCTCCGGCACGCCGCGATTGCGCAGCGGGAACGCCAGATTGTCGTAGACGGTCATCGTGTCGTAGATCACCGGGAACTGGAAGACCTGGGCGATGTTGCGCTCTTGGGTCGACAGATTGGTCACGTCCCTGCCGTTGAACAGCAGCTGGCCATGCGAGGGATGCAGCAATCCCGAAATGATGTTGAGCAGCGTGGTCTTGCCGCAGCCGGATGGGCCGAGCAGCGCATAAGCGCCGCCATCCTCGAAGGTGTGGTGCACTTCCTTCAGCGCGAAATCGGCATCCGTGCGCGGGTTCTGCAGATAGGAGTGGCGGATATGATTGACATCGATGCGCGCCATCGCTTCCTCCTAGGCCGCCAGCTTCGGCGCGGCCACGGCACGGCCGTGCTCGTCGAAGACCATGATGTGGCGCGGGTCGATGAACACCTCGACCTCCTCGTCCGGCTCGAAGTCGCGAATGCCATGGGTCAGCATGACCCAGCGCGCATCGGCAAAATCGAGATGGACGAAGCTTTCCGATCCGGTGATCTCGGTGATCGTCACCTTTGCGCGCACCGGCACTGCGGCGGCGTTGGGCCGATCGAGGGACAAATGATGCGGCTGGAAGCCGATCGTATAGATCGCATCAGCAATGCCGAAGAGTTCCGCCGGCACCGGCAATTTCACGCCGCCCTCGAGCAGGAAATCCAGACCCTTCTTGGCAAGCACGATGGTGTTGAGCGGCGGATCGGCGAAGGTTCTCGCCGTCACCAGATCAACCGGTTTGCGGAACACTTCGATGGTCGGCCCGAACTGGGTGATGCTGCCTTCGGAAAGCGTCGCCGTGTTGCCGCCGAGCAGCAAGGCTTCGTGCGGCTCGGTCGTGGCATAAACAAAGATTGTACCGGCGGCCGCGAAGACTTTCGGCAGTTCCGCGCGTAATTCTTCGCGCAGCTTGTAGTCGAGATTGGCGAGCGGCTCGTCGAGCAGCACGAGGCTGGCATTCTTGACGATCGCGCGGGCCAGCGCGGTGCGCTGCTGCTGGCCGCCCGACAGACTGAGAGGCGTCCGGTCGAGATAGGGCGTTAGTTTGAGAAGGGCGGCGGCATTGCGCACCTCCCTGTCGATCGTTGCCTGATCCGTGCCGGCCACCCGCAGCGGTGAGGCGATGTTTTCGTAGACCGTCATCGCCGGATAATTGATGAATTGCTGGTAGACCATGGCGACGTTGCGCTTTTGCACCGGCATGCCGGTGACATCCTTGCCATCGAACCAGACCGAGCCCGAGGTCGGCACGTCGAGGCCCGCCATCAGCCGCATCAGGCTGGTCTTGCCGGAGAGCGTCGGCCCGAGCAGGACGTTGAGCGAGCCGTGCTGAAGCGTCAGCGAGACGTCGCGGATATGTTCCGCCGCACCCACCGTCTTCGTCACGTTTCTCAGTTCAAGCATGATGCCTCCTCCCAGGCTTTCTGCATCAGTCGGCCGTTCCTATTCGGCAGCCGCTACGTGCTGCCGGCTTATTCCGCGCATGAACTCGTCGAGCACTGCCGCCTGCTCACGGCTGAGACGCAGGCCGCGCTTGGTCCGGCGCCACAATACATCCTCGGCAGTCATCGCCCATTCGTTTTCGACGAGGTAGCGCACCTCGGCTTCGTAGAGATCGGCGCCGAAGTTGGGGCCAAGATCGACGTTCGACTTGGCGAGGCCCAGCAGCTTCCTTGCGCGGGTGCCGTAGAGCCGGGTCAACCGGCGGGCCAGCCGGGCGTCGAGGAACGGGTACGCCGTTTTCAATTTCGCCACCTCGGCATCGAAGCCGGTGACGGGAAAGTCACCGCCGGGCAGCGGCGCGTTTGCCGTCCATGGTTTGCCGCGCTTGCCGAGAAAACCCTCGATCTTCTCGAGCATCGATTCCGACAATCGGCGGTAGGTCGTGATCTTGCCGCCAAAGGCGTTGACGATCGGGGCGGCACCCTCGCCTCCATCGGCCTTCAGCACATAGTCTCGGGTGGCTTCCTGCGCCTTTGAGGCGCCATCGTCGTAGAGCGGTCGCACCGCGGAATAGGTCCAGACGATATCCGACGGCTTGACCGGCTGCGCGAAATATTCGCTTGCCGCAGCGCAGAGATAGTCGATCTCGGCGTCATTGATCCAGACGTCGTGCGGATCGCCGGGATAGTCACGATCGGTCGTGCCGATGAGCGTGAATTCGTCCTCGTAAGGGATGGCGAAAATGATGCGCCCGTCCTTGTTCTGAAAGAAATAGGCGCGTGGGTCGTCGAATTTCTTGCCCACGACGATATGGCTGCCTTGTACGAGGCGGACATTGTGCACGTCGTTCAAGCCGACGGTGGCCGACAGCACCTGATCGACCCATGGGCCGGCGGCATTGACCAGCAGCCGCGCCTTGACCTCCTCGGTATCGCCGGTCCGCACATTTTCAAGCCTGACCGTCCAGAGATTGCCTTCGCGGCGCGCGCTGACGACCTTTGTTCGGGTTCGAATGGTTGCGCCGCGTTCGGCAGCGTCGCGGGCGTTCAACACAACCAGCCGGGCATCGTTGACCCAACCGTCCGAATATTCGAAGGCCTTTCGAAACAGCGGCTTCAGCGGCTTGCCGGCCGGATCCTTGGCCATGTCCAGCGTTTTCGTCGGCGGCAGCAATTTGCGCCCGCCAATATGGTCGTAGAGGAAAAGCCCGAGCCGGATCAGCCAGGCCGGACGCAGTCCCTTGGCGTATGGCAGCACGAAGCGCATCGGCCAGATGATATGCGGCGCGTTCCTCCACAGGACCTCGCGTTCCATCAGCGCTTCGCGCACCAGACGGAATTCGTAGAATTCGAGATAGCGCAAGCCGCCGTGGATCAGTTTGGTCGAGCCGGAAGAGGTCCCGCTGGCCAGATCGTTCATCTCGGCAAGAAAAACCGAAAAGCCACGTCCAACGGCATCGCGGGCGATGCCGCAGCCATTGATGCCGCCACCGATGACGAAAATGTCATGAATCGGTGATGCGCTCAAAGAATCCTCCCTCGACTTCGCATTGCAGCATTTTTGGGTTCTTGCGAAACCGTAGCGGAATTATTTCGAAATGATAACGAATGTCAAACGAAATATGATGGGCGGAAGATGCCGCTACGGCATCTCTAGGAGAGCGACGTTTCGATCAGCTGAACTTCTGCCTCCTGGCAGATATTACGCACCGACGGGATGTCGCAACGATCGGTGATAAAGGTGTTGACCTGCGACAGATGGCCGATGCGGACGGGCGCGGTGCGCTCGAATTTGGTCTGGTCCGACACCAGGATCACATGTCGGGCGTTGGCGATGATCGCCTGAGCCACCTTCACCTCGCGAAAATCAAAGTCGAGCAGTGCGCCGTCATGGTCGATGGCCGAGGCGCCGATCACCGCAAAATCGACCTTGAACTGCCTGATGAAATCGACCGCGGCCTCGCCGACCACACCGCCGTCGGAACCGCGCACGACACCGCCGGCGATCACCACCTCGATCGAAGGATATATGCGCATCCTGTTGGCAACATTGATGTTATTGGTGATGACCATCAGGCCGCTGTGATCGAGAAGCGACTTGCTGACAGCTTCCGTCGTTGTCCCGATATTGATGAACAGAGACGCGTTGTCGGGGATCAGCCGGGCTGCTGCGCGGCCGATCGCCTCCTTCTCCTCGGCGGCGATCTTGCGCCGAGCCTCATATTCCATGTTCTCGATGCCGGAGGGGAACAATGCCCCGCCATGGATGCGGGACAAAAGCCGCTGGTCGCAGAGATCGTTGAGATCCTTGCGGATCGTCTGCGGCGTCACGTTGAAATGCGTCGCCAGCTCCTCGACCAGTACGCGGCCATGGTCCTTGGCCATCTGGATGATTTCGGAATGACGCGGCGACAGATACATCTAGCAACCTCTCATTTTCGTTTTTCTCGTCTATAGCTGAAAACGAAAGCCATGAACAGGTATGGGCCGGCTAATGAAAATCGGGCGACTGCAGCGAGAAAAGCTCCGGTGCAATCTCGACGAGGCTATCAACTCAGCCCCCGCGCGATCTCAGTGATGACCGAGAAAGCAGTATCGACGTCCGCCGCAGTCGTTTCGAACTGCCCGACCTGAAAGCGGACCGCCACCTGCCCGTCCACCCGGGTCTGCGTCAGGTAAATGCGGCCGTCATCGTTGATCGCGCTGACCAACCGCAAATTGTGCTCGTCAGAGTCGATGGCCGCAGCCGCGAGATGGCGGAATGAGAATAGCGACAGCATGGGTTCCGTGACGATCTCGAAATCCGGTTCCCGAGCCAGCCGCGCGGCGAGGCTCTCGCTCCAGGCAACATGGTTGCGGATCATGTTCCGCAGATTTTCCAAGCCATACGCACGCAGCAGGAACCAAAGTTTCAGAGCGCGGAACCTCCGTCCGAGCGGCACCGACCATTCGGAGTAGTTGATGACCCCGTCGCGGCCATGCGTTTTCAGGAATTCGGGCTTGATCGCCAGCGTGCGGACCAGCTCTTCCGGCTGGCGGATGAACTGCATCGAGCAATCGAACTGTGCCCCCAACCATTATGCGGGTTGAAGACGATGGAATCGGCATTTTCGGCGCCGGTCCAGAAATGCCGGAACTCGTGGCAGATCATGGCGGAGCCGGCCCATGCGGCATCGACATGCAGGTAGAGCCCGTGCCGCTTCGCCACCTCGGCAACAGCCGCCACATTGTCGGTGCCGCCGGTACTTGTGCCGCCGACGCTGGCGATGATGCCCGCCGGCAGCATGCCGTTTTCGCGGTCGGTAACGATCGCGGCTTCCAGAGCCGCCGTCTGCATGGCGCGGAAGCGTCCGGCGACCGGAATGCGCACGAGGTTCGCCTCGCCGATGCCCGACACCCAGATCGCCCGGTCGATAGAAGTATGGACCTGGTCGGAAGAATAGATCCGCACGACCGGCTGCCCTTGCAAGCCGTTCTTGTTGCCTTGCCAGTCGAGCGCGCGCTCGCGCATTGTCAGCACGGCGGCAAGCGTCGCCGATGAAGCCGAATCCTGCATGACGCCGGAAAATCCCTCCGGCAAACCAAGCGCCTGCCGCATCCAGTCGACGACACGCGTCTCGAGCTCGGTTGCCGCCGGCGAGGTCTGCCAGAGCATGCATTGCGCGGCCATCGCGGAAACCAGATACTCGGCCACGACGGAGACCGGTGCCGCGTTAGCCGGGAAATAGGCGAAGAAACGCGGATGCTGCCAGTGCGTCATGCCCGGCAAGATCTTTTGTTCGAAATCGGCGAAGATTGCCTGCATCGTTTCGCCGTCTTCCGGCGGCGCGGCATCGATGCTTTTGAAGATTTCGCCCGGCTCGACAAGCGGCCGCACCGGTTTTTCGCGAAGGCTGTTTCTGTAGTCGGCGCCCCATTCAGCCGCTCGCAGCGACCATTCGCGGAATTCGTTGCTATTCATCTTCGCCTCCGTAGCGCCTCATCGAGCCGCGATCAAAGAGCACGAAAAACGAAGGTTTTCATTCGGGAAAATCAGGCAGACTGGCAAAGGCGGTCTTCAGCGCGTTCGACCAGCTATCCGAGATCGTACGATAATATTGATCGTCCTGGGTTATTCGCTTTTTGAGGCCGACCTTGAAAGTGTCCTTTTCATAGAACAGCAGGTCGAGCGGCAGGCCGACCGACAGGTTCGACTTCAGCGTCGAGTCGAACGACACCAGCAGTAACTTCACCGTCTCGGCGAAACTCATCGTCCTTTCATAAGCGCGGATAATGATCGGCTTGCCGTATTTGGTCTCACCGATCTGGAAGAACGGCGTGTCCTCGGTGGATTCGATGAAATTGCCTTCCGGATAGATCATGAACAGGCGCGGCGCGCTGCCCTTGATCTGACCGCCGAGGATGAAGGAGGCGTTGAAGTAGGAATCCGCCTTTTCGCCCGCCGGCGACGAACTGGCGATGACCTCCTTGACGGTGTCTCCGACCAACCGGACTGTCTGGTACATGGAGGGCGTTTCGAGCAGTGTGGCACGGCGCTCCGCCACTGCCTTGGTGCGTTCGTCGAGCAGGCTGACCACGGCCTGCGTCGTCGCCAGATTGCCGGCCGACATCAAAACGATGACGCGCTCGCCCGGCTCTTCCCAGACATGCATCTTCCTGAAGGTCGAGATCGAATCCATGCCGGCGTTGGTGCGCGTGTCCGACATGAACACGAGCCCGCGATCGATCTTCAGGCCGACGCAATAGGTCATCGAATCTCTTTGGCAACAATCTTGCCGGGGATTACTGCTCCACGGTGACGGTGACCGCAAGCTGTTCTTCCGCCTGTCCCAGCCGAATTCCAGATACCGGCGTGGCGTCGCGATAATCGCGGCCGGTCGCCACCTTCACATAACGCTCGTCCGGAGAAATGCCGTTGGCGACATCGAAGGCGACCCAGCCGAGGCCCGAGACATGCGCCTCGGCCCAGGCGTGGCTTGCCGCCTGCTCGATGGCCGCATCCATCATCAGGTAGCCGCTGATATAGCGGGCCGGAAAATCCATGGCACGCGCCGCGGCAACGAAGATGTGGCTGTGGTCCTGGCAAACGCCGGTCTTGAGCGCCAGGGCCTCTTCGGCCGGCGTCGTCACGTTGGTGGTGTCCGGCGTATAAGCGACGCGCTCGCCGATCACCGCCATCAACCGGTGCAGCCTTTCGATGTCGGTACCCTTGCCGACCGAGGCAGCAAGCTCGCGAATGCCGCTGCCGATCGTCGTCAGCGGCGTTTCCTGGCCGAACAGCCAGAGCGGCGCGAAACCCTGGTGCGGTCCGCAGACGCCAGCGGTGTCGCGCGTCACCACTTCGCCGGCTGCTTCGACGGTGATGAAGTCGCGCTCGCCCTCGACGCTCAACAGCCGGGTATCATTGCCGAAATGGTCGGTGAAGCGCACTTCCTCGCGTGCGCCTTCGATCTTCAGCGCCCAGGACAGTACCGTCTGGGTGCGCCCGTTCACCGGGAGCAGCCGCAAACGCTGCAACAGATAGTGCACCGGCGCATCGTAGCGGTATTCGGTCCGGTGGGTGATCTTCAGCCGCATCGCACTCGTCCCTGGAGCATGAGCTTTTCCGAAAACCGGTCTCCGCTTTTTGGGATCATGCTCAATAGAACCTGTAATCCTGCGCGATCTCGTCGCCGAGCCTGGTGTTGTCGCGGATGAAATTGGCCAGGAATTCGTGCAGGCCGGCGTCGAAAATATCCTTGATCGACCCGGCCGTCAGCATGGCCTGGGTCTTGGCAGCCGTCGCATGACAGGCGTGGCGCTCCCCATAGTCGTCACCCAGGAATTTGAGATGCTCCGTCAGGAAGCGGTAGCAAAAGGTCAGCGAGCGCGGCATGCGGACGTTGAGGATCAGATAATCGGCGATGTTGCTCGGCTTGTAGTCGGCATCATAGACCCAGCGATAGGAACGGTGCGCCGACACCGAGCGCAGGATCGATTCCCACTGGTAGTTGTCGAGCGTCGAGCCGACCCAGGAGATCGACGGCAACAGCACGTAGTATTTCACATCCAGGATGCGCGCGGTGTTGTCGGCGCGTTCGACATAAGTGCCGAGCTGCGAGAAATCGAAAATCTCGTTGCGCAGCATCGTGCCGTAGAACGAGCCGCGGATCAGCGCCGTCTCGCGCTTAATTGCGTCGAGCGCGTTGGGCAGGTCGCGCTCGTCGATCGGCTTGGCCAGCATCCGCTTCAGCGACATCCAGGCTTCGTTGATGCTTTCCCAGGTTTCACGCGTCAGTGCGGTACGCACCATGCGGGCATTGTTACGGGCCGTTTCGATAGACGACATCGTGCTCGACGGGTTCGACGTGTCGCGCAGCAGATAGTCGGCGACATTGGCGGCGGTGTAGTCGGAATATTTCTGCGTGAAGCTGGCGTCCGAACCGGCGCTGAGCAGCACCGAATTCCACTCCTCCGAAGCGTTCTGAGTACGAGTCAGCGCCATGCGCAAGCCGGCATCCACCAGCCGCGCCATGTTTTCCGCCCGCTCGATGTAGCGGTTCATCCAGTAAAGCCCGTTGGCGGTGCGGCCGAGAAGCATGTCAGGCGGTCCTGTGGTGAATAGTGAATAGTGAATGGTGAATGGTGACTATCCGGATTCCAGGGCACGATTCCGCGCGCTTCACTTTCGGGCATTTCACCAACATCAACGACCCATATCCTTACCTATTCACTATTCACTATTCACTATTCACTATTCACTATTCACTATTCACTATTCACTATTCATTACTTCCACTCTAATCATCCAACACCCACGTATCCTTCGTGCCCCCGCCTTGCGAGGAATTGACGACCAGCGAGCCTTCCTTGAGCGCTACTCGGGTCAGCCCGCCGGGCACGATCTGGATACGGTCGGAAACCAGCACATAGGGGCGCAGATCGACATGGCGCGGCGCCAGCCCCTTGTCCGTCAGGATCGGACAGGTCGACAGCGCAAGCGTCGGCTGGGCGATGTAGTTCGACGGTTTTGCCGCGACCTTTTTGGAAAACTCTTCGCATTCCTTCTTGGTCGCCGCCGGGCCGACCAGCATGCCGTAACCGCCGGAGCCGTGGACTTCCTTGATCACCAATTCATCGATATGCTCGAGCACGTATTTCAGGCTGTCCAGCTCCGAGCAGCGCCAGGTCGGGATGTTGCCGAGGATCGCCTTGCGGCCGGTGTAGAATTCGACGATCTCGGGCATGTAGGAATAGATCGCCTTGTCGTCGGCGATGCCGGTTCCCGGCGCATTGGCGATCGTGATGTTGCCGGCGCGGTAGACGTCCATAATGCCCGGCACGCCAAGTGCCGAGTCGGGGCGGAAGGTCAGCGGATCGAGGAACGAGTCGTCGACACGACGGTAAAGCACGTCGATCTGCTTGTAGCCCTCGGTGGTGCGCATCGCGACATGGCCATCGACGACGCGCAGATCCTGCCCCTCGACAAGCTGCACGCCCATCTGGTCGGCAAGGAAAGCATGTTCGAAATAGGCCGAGTTGAAGCTGCCCGGCGTCAGCACGGCAATGGTCGGCGCGCCCTTGGTGCTTTGCGGCCGCACTGCCGCCAGCGACTGGCGCAAGAGCTGCGGGTAATTCTCAACCGGCCGCACCTTGATCTGCTGGAACAGCTCGGGAAAGAGCTGCATCATCGTCTCGCGGTTCTCCAGCATGTAGGAGACGCCGGACGGCGTGCGCGCGTTGTCCTCCAGCACGTAGAACTCGTTCTCGCTGATGCGTACGATGTCGACGCCGATGATGTGGGTATAGACGCCGGCCGGCGGCCGCACCCCGATCATCTCGGGCAGGAACGCCTCGTTCTTGGCGATCAACTCCTTCGGCACCCGGCCGGCGCGTAAGATCTCCTGGCGATGGTAGATGTCGTCGAGAAAGGCGTTCAGCGCCTGGACGCGCTGCTCGATGCCTTGCGTCAGCCGTCGCCATTCGTTGCCGGAAATGATGCGCGGAACGATATCGAAGGGTATCAGCCGCTCCGATGCTTCCTGCTCGCCGTAGACGGCGAAAGTGATGCCTGTCTTGCGAAAGACGCGTTCGGCGTCCTGCATCTTCTCGGTAAGTCTGGCCGGGTCCTGTTCCTTCAGCCAGCGATCGTAAGCCGAATACGGTTTTCTCAGCCCGGAAACTTCCGGAAGCATTTCATCGAACGCTGCCAATCGCATACTCCCCTGTGGCGCCATTTCACTGGCCTGGCTGGAGAAAATCAAGCGCAATCGGTGATTTGTTGGGCGCCGGCGATCAGTATATCGCACTTGCCTAAAATTAAGGCAGCACCAATAGGGCCTTGATCAGGCTTTGCCTGGTGTCCGGGCACATGCCGGATGCGGATCAAAACGCGCGAAAGGTGACGACCGTGAACGTGTCCTTGATGCCGGGAAGAATCTGCACTTTCTCGTTGACGAAGTGGCCGATGTCTTCCTCGTCGTCGACATAGAATTTGGCGAGCAGGTCGTAGTTTCCGGCTGTCGAGTAGATTTCCGAAGCGATCTCGGCATCGGCCAGGGCGCTGGCAACGTCGTAGGCCTTGCCCAGATCGCATTTTATCTGCACGAAAAATGCCTTCATTGCCTGGTCCTGCTCACATCGCACGCTCTAATCGAGCGGCCCTTGTGGCAGACTGCCGCCCGGCTTTCAAGCATCGGCAATCGCTCAGGCTGTTCTCGCCTCGACAATGCTTTCTCGGCTCGGACACGGACTGCCACGCCGAATGTTTGCGCTCGGCTGAAACCCTGAAGCACTGCAAAGCGTATGGTATCATGTACCTTCAGGCAGCGATTTCTCAGGGACAACGGAGACAGGCCATGCGCCGCGCGTTTTTCGCATTCGCAGTCGTTCCATTCATTTTCGCATCCCAGGCCTTTGCTGGCGACGCCGAAGTCAAAGCGGCGCAGACAGTCATCGATGGGCAGTTGAGGGCGTTCATCGCCAATGACGGCGCCATCGCTTACAGTTTCGCGGCTCCGAACGTGAAGCGGATTTTCCCGACCGTCGATACCTTCATGAATATGGTGACCAACGGTTACCCGCCGGTGCGCAGGCCGCGGACCTATTCCTTCGGCAAGGCCGAGGAGACCGCTCCGGGTTCAATCGTCCAGCAGGTACTGATCGTTGGACCCGACGGCAAGGATTATGAAGCGGTCTACATGCTGCAGCAGCAGCCCGACGGTACGTTCCGGATCACAGGCTGCAGCCTGCGCGCGTCGAATTCGTTCAGCACCTGAGTAGAAAACATTCAATAGCGCGCCCTGCCGCCCGACATATCGAACACCGCCCCAGTGTTGAACGCGCTGGCATCGGAGCATAGCCAAAGCACCAATGCCGCGACTTCATCCACAGAGCCGAGGCGCCTGAGCGGACTGGCGTTGATCATGTCGTTCACGACATCGTTGCCAAGGCGCCTGATGAGCTCGGTATCGATCGGCCCCGGCGCGACGCAATTGACGCGGATGTCGGTGTCGCTGACCTCCCGCGACAATGCTTTCGTGAAAGCAATGACACCCGCACTTGCCGCAGAATAGGCTGCGAGGTTCGGCAGTCCTTCCTTGCCCGCCAGCGAACCCATATTGACGATACGACCACTCCCGGCCTTGCGCATGATCGGCAGAACTTGGTGCGTGACTTCGAAAACACCCATCAGGTTGACGCCGATGATCCGTTGCCATTCGATCGGATCGAAGGCCTCGAATCCACGATAGCTGCCAAGGTAGCCTGCATTGTTGATGAGGATATCGATCCGCCTGTCATCGGCTGTGACCCCGGCCAATGCGTCCTTTATCTGGTGTGCCTTGGTCACATCGACACTCTGGCAATAGGCGCCATCGAGAGGCAAGGGATCCGCATCCCATATCCAGACATCGGCACCGGACTGTATCAGCTGCGCGGCAACGGCTTTGCCGATACCCCTTGAGCCGCCTGTCACGATCGCGGTCTTGCCGCCAAAGTCGTACGTCACGGTCATGGCTTGACCCCGACGGGACTCTGCGTCCGGACAATCGACCAGTCAATCGTTATCACGCAGACGGTGGCTCATTCAAAGAGCAGGAATATCGCCCCTCGCCCAGCCGTCGGCAATGTCTGCGCCGCGCGCTTCGGACGTGCCGGCCTCGATTGCAGCGCGGATGTCCTGCATCAGCTTTTGATAGTAGGACAGATTGTTCCAGGTCAGGAGCATCGCCCCAAGCGCCTCTTGCGAGCGCACGAGATGGTGCAAATAGGCCCGCGAATAGTCGCGTGCGGCCGGGCAGTCGCTTTCCTCATCGAGCGGACGCGGATCGTCGGCATGGCGGGCGTTGCGCAGATTGACCTTGCCGCGCCGTGTGTAGGCAAGGCCGTGGCGCCCTGCCCGCGTCGGCATCACGCAGTCGAACATGTCGATGCCGCGCGCCACCGACTTCAAAATGTCGTCCGGGGTGCCGACGCCCATCAGGTAGCGCGGCCGGTCAGCCGGCAGCTCCGGGCAAGTGATGTCGAGCATCTCCAGCATCACCGCTTGCGGCTCGCCGACAGCCAGCCCGCCGATCGCGTAGCCCTTCAGCTCCATTGCCTTCAGCGCCTGCGCCGAGCGCAGCCGCAGATCCGGCACGTCGCCGCCTTGCACAATGCCGAACATCGCCTTGCCGGGCTGCTCGCCGAATGCCATCTTGCAACGCTCGGCCCAGCGCAACGACAACTCCATGGCACGCTCGATCTCGTTCTGCTTGGCCGGCAGCGCTGTGCATTCGTCGAGCTGCATCTGGATGTCGGAATCGAGCAGCCCCTGGATCTCTATCGAACGCTCCGGCGACATCTCGTAGGCGCCGCCGTCGATATGCGAACGGAAGGTAACGCCGTTCTCGGTCAGTTTCCGCAGCTTCGACAGCGACATCACCTGGAAGCCGCCGCTGTCGGTCAGGATTGGATGCGGCCAGCGGGCGAATTCATGCAGGCCGCCGAGCCGCGCCACGCGCTCGGCGCCGGGTCTTAGCATCAGGTGGTAGGTGTTGCCGAGGATAATGTCCGAGCCGACGCCGCGCACCTGATCCATATACATGGCCTTCACTGTGCCGCCGGTACCGACCGGCATGAAGGCAGGCGTGCGGATTTCCCCGCGCGGCATGGTGATTGCACCACGCCGCGCCCTGCCGTCGGTCGCCAGCACCTTGAAGGTGAATGCGTCAGTCATTGAATTCCCTAGCCATCGAACTCCTTGTCGAATACCGGCGCGTCCGGGGCCTGCTTGTCGAGTGATTGCCGGTAGCGGATGCAGCCGCGCATGAATTTCGGCCACGGCGGCACGGCAATCGCCGGCTCGGTCTTTTCGGGCAAAAGTGACCAGAGGTCGGGATGGTGCCAGCACAGATCATGGCCGGTGGCGTCGCGGTGTTGGCGGATGCCAGCCCGCAGTTTCCTGACCTCGGCGATCAAGGCTTCCCGGTCGAAGGTTTCCAGGTCATCGTCCATCGGTATCCTCCCTGAACAGAAGACTTGCGTCTCCATAGGAATAAAACCTGTAGCGATTCTCGATGGCATGCGCATAGGCCGCCCGCATTGTCTGCAAACCGCAGAAGGCCGAAACCAGCATGAACAGCGTCGAACGCGGCAGATGGAAATTGGTCATCAGCATGTCTGCGGTCTTGAAACGATAGCCGGGCGTGATGAAGATGTCTGTCGGGCCTGACCATGCGGCCAGCCTGCCGTCCTCGCCGGCCGCGCTCTCCAATAAGCGCAGCGATGTCGTGCCGACAGCGATAATGCGCCCTCCTTTTGCTTTCGCCGCATTCAGCGCCTCGGCGGTTTCCGGGCTGACCGAACCGGTTTCGGCGTGCATCTTGTGGTCGGCGGTGTCGTCCGCCTTCACCGGCAGGAACGTACCGGCGCCGACATGCAGCGTGACGAAACGGCGCTCTATGCCCTTGGCGTCGAGCGTCGCAAACAGCTCCGGCGTGAAATGCAGCCCTGCCGTCGGCGCGGCGACCGCGCCCTCCTCCCTCGCATAAATGGTCTGATAGTCGCTGCGGTCGCGTTCGTCGTCGTCACGCTTGGAGGCGATGTAGGGCGGCAGCGGGATGTGGCCGACTGCATGCAGCGCCTCGTCGAGGAACGGACCTGACAGGTCGAAGCCGAGCAGCACCTCGCCGCCTTCTCCCTTCTCGATCACGGTCGCGTCGAGCTGGCCGAGAAGGCAGGAATTGGCGTCATGACCGAAATGGATACGATCGCCGGCGGCGATGCGCTTGCCCGGACGCATGAAGGCGAGCCAGCGGTCGGGCGCCATCCGCATATGCAGCGTGGCTTCGACCTGCGCCGCCGCCTCGCCGCGCCGCCTGATGCCTTTCAGCTGTGCCGGAATGACCTTGGTGTCGTTGAAGACCAGCACATCACCGGCCTTGAGCAGGGCCGGCAGGTCGCGCACCGTCCGGTCTTCGAGCCCCTCACCCGGCCTGACCACCAGCATCCTGGCACTGTCGCGCGGCTCGGCTGGGCGAAGCGCGATGCGCTCCTCCGGCAGATCGAAGTCGAAAAGGTCGACGCGCAAGAGATCCCCGCCTCAAGGTTCCGGGCAGGTCACCGCCCAGGCGCCGACACCGTCTATGCTCAACGTGCCGCCCATCGCGAAGCTGGACTGCTCGCTGGCCTTGACCAGCCGCAATTTGGCGACGATCGAGCTGAGGCCCTCATCAGTGAGATCGATCAGCATGCGCTCGCCGTCTTCGAATGCCTGTCCAACGATGACTTTCGTTGAGCCTGGCTGTCCGTCCGTGGTCCATGTCTTGCCGCCGGCATCCAGCCACACACGCGCCACCGCAATGACGGCCGTGTGTCCCATCAAAACATCAATCGATGCCGCGCCGCCGTCGGCGCTGCAGACGATCGATTCCGTTGCCAGCGCCGGAGTGGCCGCCGCGGCGAGCATAATTGCGATGGCCGCGACAGCCCGGCTGGTCATTTCACGTCGGCCGCGACCTTGAGCGATACGATCTTGTCAGGATCCTGCACCGGTTCGCCGCGCTTGATCTTGTCGACGTTGTCCATGCCTTCGATGACCTGGCCCCATACCGTGTACTGGCGGTTGAGGAAGGCGGCATCGTCGAAGCAGATGAAGAACTGCGAATTGGCCGAGTTCGGGTTCTGCGAGCGCGCCATCGAGCAGGTGCCGCGGCCGTGGTTGGCGTTGGAGAACTCGGCCTTCAGATCGGGTTTGTCGGAACCGCCAGTGCCGGCGCGCGATGGCGCGAAAGACGGCTTGTTGGAATTGCCGAACTTCACGTCGCCGGTCTGCGCCATGAAGCCGTCGATGACGCGGTGGAAGACCACGCCGTCATAGGCGCCTTCGCGCGCCAGCTCCTTGATACGGCCGACATGGCCGGGCGCCAGATCTGGAAACAATTCGATGACGACCTTGCCCTTGGTCGTGTCCATGATAAGCGCGTTCTCGCGGTCCTTGATTTCGGCCATGTCAGAAATATCCTTTTGAACAATTGGGGTTACTTGCCGTCCGCGGCGATGCGCACCTTGATCATGCGATCGGGGTCGGTCACCGTCCCGTTCTGCGCCTCGTCGCCTTTCTTGATGTGGTCCACCAACTCCATGCCGCTGACGACATTGCCAACGATGGTGTACTGGCCATCGAGCGGCGGTGCCGGCGCGAACATGATGAAGAATTGCGAATTGGCGGAATTCGGATCGTCGGAGCGGGCCATGCCGACCACGCCGCGCTGGTAGTGCTCGGTGCTGGAGAATTCGGCCGGCAGGTCAGGAAGATCGGAGCCGCCGGTGCCGACAGCGTCGGCATTGAAGCCGCTCTTCATGTTGCCGAACTTGACGTCGCCGGTCTGCGCCATGAAGCCGTCAATGACGCGGTGAAAGGCGACGTTGTCGTAGGCGCCCTGGCGCACCAGCTTTTTGATCTGCGCGACGTGCTTCGGCGCAAGGTCGGGCCTCAGCGCGATGGTCACGTCGCCGTCCTTCAGCGTTACGATCATGGTGTTTTCCGGATCGGCGGCAAAGGCCGACACGGATGCGGTCACAAGACCGGCAAGCACGGCAAGCACGAAGGCAAGCTTTTTCAGCTGCATGGGATCTTTCTCCGAATATCTTCGTTCATGCATGTCGTTACCCGAAGCCGGGTTCCACTTTTGGGTGACATGCATTTATTTCGCGAATTTGGCGGTGAGCGCGCCGGCCACGGCCGCCGGCACGAAGGGGCGGATGTCGCCTCCCATCGAAGCTATCTGGCGCACAAGTGTGGCGGTAATGGTGCGCACTGAAGGGCTGGCGGGCAGGAACACCGTCTGCAGCTCCGGCGCCATGGTCTCGTTCATGCCGGCCATCTGCATCTCATAGTCAAGGTCGGTGCCGTCGCGCAGGCCGCGGATCATGATCGAGGCGCCATGCTTCCTGGCCGCGTCGATTACCAACCCGTCGAAGGCGACTACTTTGATACGCGCACCGTCGCTGCCGAATTCCGCCTTCGCGGCCGTTTCGATCAGGCCAACCCGTTCCTCGAAGGAAAATAACGGCTTCTTGCCGGGATGGATGCCGATCGCCGCATAGATTGTATCCGCCACGGCCAGCGACGCCTTCAGCACGTCGAGATGGCCGTTGGTCAGCGGGTCGAAAGAGCCGGCATAAAGGGCGATGCGTTCGGTCATGGCAGG
The DNA here is from genome assembly GCF_040318345.1 of Mesorhizobium sp. M1169. NCBI lineage: Bacteria > Pseudomonadati > Pseudomonadota > Alphaproteobacteria > Hyphomicrobiales > Phyllobacteriaceae > Mesorhizobium > Mesorhizobium sp. M1169. The sequence continues at coordinate 55,940 of NZ_JAMYME010000011.1, forward strand.
TGCTTCTAGCGAGCCTCTCTCCTAAAGGCAAATCCGATCGCCAGCCCGCGCCGTGAACCTTTTGGCCGACGTGAACGACAGATGAATGTGCCGCTGACAACAGCTTCACGCAGTGTTCACTAAGTTGCAGCTGCAGGAGATGAAACCAAACACCCATCTAATCGTTGTTAGGCGCAGGAGAACACGCACATGCTGATCTACATGCTCGCCACCGCAATGACCGTCGCCATGCTGATCGCCACCCTATTCGGGTTGCATCAGGAAGCACAGCGCGTCCGCGCCAAGGCCAATACCAAGCGGTTCGAGGGCTTCGGCAACCGCAGGCCTTATCGCCGCTTCTAGATTGCGGGTGTCTTCACACGCCGGCCCACAGGGCTGGCGTCGTCGTGCCAAACTCACTCGACGGAAGTATCGGGCTCCCTACCATCGGCATCGGCAACAGCGCCGCTTTCAGCATTCTCTTCGATCTCTTCATCCGCTTGCGGTTCTGAAATTCGCTCCACCGAAACGACCTTCTCGCCCTCAGCGGTATTGAAGATGGTAACGCCCTTGGTGGCGCGGCTGGTGAAACGAATGCCGTTCACTGGAACACGGATAACGGTGCCGCCATCCGAAACCAGCATGATCTGATCGTCATTGCCGACCGGGAAGGTCGCCACTAGGCGGCCGATTTCGGCCGTTTTCGAGACGTCGGTGGCGCGAATACCCTTGCCGCCACGGCCAGTCAGGCGGAAATCGTAGGACGATGAACGCTTGCCGTAGCCATATTCCGTCACCGTCAACACGAACTGCTCGTGCGCCTTGAGGAATTCATAGCGGTCGTCGGAAAGCTCTGCCTCTTCGCCGACCTCTTCATTGGTGAGCTGGATTTCTTCCTCCTCGCCGGCCGCGATGTCAGCAGCGAGCCGGCGTTCGGCCACCACCCGCTTGAGGTAGGCGGCACGCTCCGCCGGCGGCGCATCGACATGCTCGATCACCGCCATCGAGATCACCCGGTCGCCATCGGCCATCGCAATGCCGCGCACGCCGACCGAATTGCGGCTCTGGAAGACGCGTACGTCGCTGACCGGAAAGCGGATGCACTGGCCGGAACTTGCCGTCAAAAGCACGTCGTCATTGTCGGTGCAGGTCTCGACGCCGAGGATCTCGTCGCCTTCCTCGTCCAGCTTCATGGCGATCTTGCCGTTGCGGTTGACCTGGACGAAGTCCGACAGCTTGTTGCGACGCACGGTACCGCGCGTGGTGGCAAACATGACGTCGAGCTCGCCCCAACTCGTCTCATCCTCCGGCAGCGGCATGATCGTGGTGATGCGCTCGCCCTGTTCGAGCGGCAGCATATTGATCAGCGCCTTGCCGCGCGATTGCGGGTTGCCGATCGGCAGGCGCCAGACCTTTTCCTTGTAGACGATGCCGCGCGAGGAGAAGAACAGCACCGGCGTGTGCGTGTTGGCGACGAACAGCCGGGTGACGAAATCCTCTTCCTTGGTCGACATGCCGGAGCGGCCCTTGCCGCCGCGGCGCTGCGCCCGGTAGAGCGACAGCGGCACGCGCTTGATGTAGCCGGAATGGCTGACCGTGACGACCATGTCCTCGCGCTGGATCAGGTCCTCGTCTTCCATGTCCGCCCCGCCCTCGGCGAGCTCGGTGCGGCGCGGCGTGCCGAACTCGTCGCGCACGGCGATGAGCTCGTCCTTGACGATCTGCTGGACGCGGGCGCGGGACGAGAGGATGTCCAGGTAGTCCTTGATCTCGTCGCCGATCGTGTTCAGCTCGTCGGCGATCTCGTCGCGGCCGAGCGCGGTCAGGCGCTGCAGGCGCAGTTCGAGGATGGCGCGCGCCTGCTCCTCGGAGAGATTGTAGGTACCATCCTCGTTGATGCGATGGCGCGGATCGTCGATCAGAAGAATCAGCGATTCCACGTCGCCCGAAGGCCAGCGCCGCTCCATCAACTGCTCGCGCGCCGTCTGCGGATCCGGAGCGCTGCGGATCAGCTTGATGACTTCATCGATGTTGGCAACAGCGATGGCAAGGCCGACCAGCACATGGGCGCGGTCGCGCGCCTTGCGCAGCAGGAATTTCGTGCGCCGGCTGATCACCTCCTCACGGAAGGCGACGAACGCCTTCAGCATGTCGGTCAGCGTCAGCAATTCCGGCTTGCCGCCGTTCAGTGCCACCATGTTGGCGCCGAAGGACGTCTGCAGCGGGGTGAAGCGGTAAAGCTGGTTGAGGATGACATCGGCGACGGCGTCGCGCTTCAGTTCGATGACGACGCGGTAGCCCTGGCGGTCGCTCTCGTCGCGAATGTCGGAAATGCCTTCGATGCGCTTGTCGCGCACCAGCTCGGCCATCTTCTCGATCATCGACGCCTTGTTCACCTGATAGGGAACCTCGGTGATGACTATCGATTCACGATCGTTGCCGCGCGCCTCGACGTTGACGCGGCCGCGCATGACGATGGAGCCGCGGCCGGTCGAATAGGCGCTGTAGATGCCGGAACGGCCAAGCACGATGCCGCCGGTCGGGAAATCCGGTCCCGGAATGATCTCCATCAGCGCCGGAAGGTCGATCGCCGGATTATCGATGAGGGCAATGGCGCCGTTGCAGACCTCGCCCAGATTGTGCGGCGGGATGTTGGTGGCCATGCCGACGGCGATACCGCCGGAGCCGTTGACCAACAGGTTCGGGAAGCGCGCCGGCAGGACTTTCGGTTCGCTGCCCGACGCATCGTAAGTGTCCTGGAAATCGACGGTGTCCTTGTCGATGTCTTCCAGCAACTCATGCGCGACCTTGGTCAGCCGCGATTCCGTGTAGCGCATCGCCGCCGGCGGATCGCCGTCGATCGAGCCGAAATTGCCCTGCCCGTCGATCAGCGGCACGCGCAGCGACCAATCCTGCGCCATGCGCACCAAAGCGTCGTAGATCGAGGCGTCGCCATGCGGATGATATTTACCCATCACGTCGGCGACCGGGCGTGCCGATTTCACATATTTGCGGTTCCAGTGATAGCCGCTCTCATAGGCGGCGTAGAGGATGCGGCGATGCACCGGCTTGAGGCCATCGCGCACGTCCGGCAGCGCGCGGCTGACGATCACGCTCATGGCGTAATCGAGATAGGAGCGCTGCATCTCCTCGATGATGGATATCGGCTCGATGCCGGTGGGGCCGCCGTCGGCGCCGCGCGGTGTCTTTTGGTCGGTCAAATCGGATCACAATCTAATCAGGAATCACTTGGTGCTTATATAGGAAGCCAGCCTGAAACTCCAACAATCGCGGCAGTTTTCCAGTGTGGTTTTTAGCGGCAAATTCAAAAGGATAAACCAATTGCGACGATATGGCCGTGTACCCTTTCACGGGCGTCGCCGGCGGGCGCGATAAGTACCCGGCGCCTCGCCCATCAGCCGCCGGAAACGGCGATTGAAGGTTGATAGATCGTTGAATCCCGCCGAAAAGGCAATCGCCGAAATCGTCTGATCCGACGTCCGCAGCCGCACGGCTGCCCTGTGCAGCCGCGCTCTCAGCAGGAATTGGTAGGGCGTCATACCGGCAACGTGCCGGAAGGTGCGCAGGAAATGGTAAGGGCTGGTGGCGGTCTCGTCGGCGAGTTCGGCAAGCGAGATCGGCCGGTCGGCATCGACTTCGATGCGCCGCACCGCTTCGGCGACACGCTTCTGGTCACGGCGGCTCGGCGTCCGTCCCCGATCCGTAGCGCTGCAAGCCGCAGTTACCGCGGCACCGGCAATGCGCAGGGCGAGTTCCTCGAACACGCCGGTGTCGGCCATCTCGCGCGCCGCCTCCGCTTCGGCAAGCAGCGGCACCAGCGCCGGCAAGGGCGGCAGGCGCGGCGTTCCGAAATCGAGCGTCTTGGCGCCCGGCACGTCGGCGACGATCCGCTCCATATAGGCCGGTCCGAAATGGAAGGAGAGGCAACGGTCGCCGGCGCCATGCTCGTGCCCGCATTCGTAGCATGTGCCGGGATTGCCGAGCAGGAGCGCGCCCGGCGCCAGCATCGCCGTGCCCTCGCGCGCACGATAGCGGAAGGTGCCGTTGGTTACGGCGGCAACGCAGAAATCCCGATGCTCCTCCTCGAATGGCCTGTCGGCGGCGCTGGCGGTGCAGATGACATCCGACACCTGCCAGCCTCGGCCCGACGCCAGCCTGTGCGCGCTCGTCGTCATCGCCGAAACATAGCAACTTTTCCCAAGCGCAGAACCCCTGTCGGCGTCTATGCTTGCCGGTCTCCTGACAAGATGAGAGCGAAGCCATGTCCAATTCCTTTGCCAAGGTCCTGCACAGCGATGGGCCCGTACCGGCCCTTGCCGAGAAACTGAATCTTTATGGCCGCTTCGTCGGCGCCTGGACGTTCGACGCCACGCGCCATCTCGAGGACGGTCAGGTGCTGACCGGGCGCGGCGAAGTGCATTTCGGCTGGGTGCTCGAAGGCCGCGCGATCCAGGACGTATGGATCCTGCCTGCCCGTGACGCCGGCCCCTCGCCCTCGCTCGGCAAATGGACCTTCTATGGCACGACGTTGCGCGTCTACGATCCCGGCGTTGACGCCTGGCACATCTTCTGGAGCGATCCGCGCAATCAGTACTACAGCCGCCAGCTCGGCCGTGCCGAGGGCGACACCATCATCCAGCAAGGCGCAGACGGCACCGGATCTGCTGTGCGCTGGAGCTTTTCGCGCATCACCGAAAATTCGTTCCGCTGGCTGGGCGAACGCTCACAGGACGACGGCGCTACCTGGCGTCTTGAAGTCGAGTTTCTGGCGCGCCGGGCCGTCAGCCCCTGATCCGCACGGTTTCCACTGGCTCCGCTTTGCTCTACCAATCCCGTTATCCGGCTTTGCCGGCGGGGAGGGTCAGCATGCCGAGCTTCGACAGCCTGTTCAACGCCTTCGTCACCATACTGGTGACGATCGATCCGCCCGGCCTGGCGCCGCTCTTCCTCGCCGTGACCCGCGGCATGAACCGCGAGGAGCGCAACCAGGTCTCCGTGCGCGCCTCGGTCATCGCCTTCCTGGTAATGGCGTTGTTCGCAATCGCCGGCGCGTCGATCCTGTCAGTCTTCGGCATCACTCTGCCGGCCTTCCGCGTCGCCGGCGGCTTTCTGCTGTTCTTCATCGCCTTCGAAATGGTGTTCGAGCGCCGGCAGGACCGCAAGGAGAAGATCGGCGACGTCGCCATCACCAGGGACATGATCCACAACATCGCCGCCTTTCCGCTGGCGATCCCGCTCATTGCCGGTCCCGGCGCGATTTCGGCGACCGTCCTGCTCTCAAGCTCGTTTCAGGGTTTGGGCGCGCAGACAGCCCTTGTCGGCATCATCGCCATCTGCCTCGTCATCACCTACCTGGTGTTCGTGCTGTCAGAGCGCATCGACCGTATCCTCGGCCAAACCGGCCGTTCGATCCTGACAAGGCTGCTCGGCGTCATCCTGGCGGCGCTCGCCGTACAGTTCGTCGCCGACGGCATCAAGGCGCTGATGGCGACGTAGGAACAGCCCTACTTCGCTGTCGTTTCAATGACTTCGAAGTCGTGGGTAATCTCGGCAGTCTTGGCCATCATTGCCGAGGCCGAGCAGTATTTCTCGATCGAAAGCCCGATCGCCCGCTTCACCTTGGCGTGTGATAGCGCCCGGCCCTTGACGACAAAATGCATGTGAATGCGGGTGAACACCCTGGGATCGGCTTCTGCACGGTCGGCATCGAGTTCGACCACGCAATCTTCGACCGCCTCGCGCCCCTTTTCGAGGATATGGACCACGTCATAGGCCGAGCAGCCGCCAGTGCCGATCAGCACCAGTTCCATTGGGCTCGGCCCCGGCGTCTTGCCCTCCGGCCCGAACGCAGTGCCTAGCACCAGCTTGTGCCCATTGGCGGACTCGCCAACGAAAGTGCGCTCCTCGACCCATTTGACCCTTGCCTTCACCTGATACGTCCTTTCACCGCTCAAACGCACAACGTCCCGAAAATCCAAGACAGATTTTCGGGACGCCATTTCGTGGCCAAGGTGCCGGCGCTTTTCGCCGCAAGGGCAGTCCGCCCGAGAAATCAGAACGGGATTTCGTCGTCCAGCTCGCGCGACGAACCACCGCCGCCGCCCTTGTTGGCGCCACCGCGATTGAAACTTTCGCCCGGGCCGGACTGGCCGAAATCGGAACCGCGGCTCGCACCACCACCGGCATAGTTGCCGACCTGGCCGCCGCCCTCGCCCCGCGCATCGAGCATCTGCAGCTCGCCGCGGAATTTCTGCAACACGATTTCGGTCGTATAGCGGTCATTGCCGGTCTGGTCCTGCCATTTGCGCGTCTGCAGCTGGCCCTCGACATAGACCTTCATGCCCTTCTTCAGATACTGCTCGGCCACCTTGGCGATCTGGTCGTTGAAGATCACGACATTGTGCCACTCGGTCTTTTCCTTGCGCTCTCCGGACGTCTTGTCGCGCCAGCTTTCCGACGTCGCGATGCGGATGTTGACGACCGGGTCACCCGAATTCAGGCGGCGGATTTCAGGGTCCGCCCCGAGGTTGCCCACCAGAATGACCTTGTTGACGCTACCCGCCATGATACTTCTCCGCGCTCATCCGAAACCGAATTTTTGTCGCCGCACCTTACAGGCTATGGACAATCCCTGCCTGCCGTCGCTGCCTTTTCCCACAAGGTTTTTGTTCTCTTTTCGTTCTATAGGAGAGGCCCTGCACTGTCAATAGTTGTCAGTAAGAAGTAGTGTCTTGGCGTCGAATTTCCACAGACCATGGGATCGAGGCGAACGCATGAAGATGGTTGCGCATAACGATCAGCCGCAAGAAGAGTGGCGGACGGGAGTAAAGACCCGCATGCATGTCTCTGCCCGCAACGGCGCAACTCAACTTTGCATGTTTGAACAATGGGTCGAACCCACCGTTGGCGCCCCGACACATTGGCACCCGGTCGAGGAAGTACTTACCGTCATCGCTGGCAGGGCCGAGATGTGGATCGACGAAGAGCATCTCGTCTTGACTGCCGGACAGTCGCTTGTTGTCGCCGCGTACAGGCAACATGGCTTCCGAAACGTCGGCTCCGAATTGCTTCATATTCATGCTGTGCTCGCGTCACCAGTTTTCGAGGCGACGTTCAACGGATCCCCCGACATGGTGAGACGCTGGCTTCCAGCGAGTTTGTAAAACCTCGCCTGTCTTAAAAAATACCGCCTGTCTTAAAAAACACGGCTTGCCAAACCGATAAGTATTTACTTATGCTTTCGGCATGATCGAAGCAGACATTTTTCGGGCACTAGCGGATCCAACGCGTCGCGCCGTCTATGAGCGGCTCGCCGACGGCGAGATGACGGTGTCGGAACTGCGCACTGGCATACCGGTATCGCAGCCGGCGGTATCGCAACATCTCGCAGTGCTGCGCGGCGCCGGCCTCGTGGTCGAGCGCCGGGCCGGTCGCAACGCCTATTACCGCGTCGATCCGAAGGGGCTTGCGCCACTGCTCGGCTGGATCGAACGCTACCGTGCGTTCTGGCCAGAGCGCATCGAAAGGCTCAAGACGGTTTTGAAGGACATGGACCAATGACCAACCGAGGCAAAGAACGCGCCGAAATGGCCGCAGACAAGATCGAGTTCGAGTGCGAGCTGCCCGAACCGCCGGAACAGGTGTGGCGGGCGCTGACGGTGCCGGACCTGCTCGCGGCCTGGATGATGCCGAACGACATCAAGCCCGAAATCGGCAACCGCTTTGCCTTTAAAGCGCCGAATGCGCCGATCGAGTGCGAAATCCTCGACGCGGATCCCGGACGGCTGCTGCGCTATTCCTGGCGGGAGCGGCCGGCGCCCGGCGATACGCAGGTGCCGCCCGGCAATCCCCTGGACAGCGCAATGAACGACAGCCCAGTGGACAGCATCGTCACCTTTACGCTCGACCGCACCGTTTCCGGCGGCACGCATCTGCGCATCGTCCATGATGGTTTTGCTCGGGCAGCAGTGCCGGAGATCGCGATGGCAGGCGCCGGTTGCCGGCTTTCCTTTGACGCGCACACTCCCAGGCACAAGCAGATCGCCGCAAACACCCCGCGCCTCTTCCTGCGCGCGGCCTGAACGACAACAGTCAACGGAGACAACCGATGAGCGGCCTTGCCAATCTGGTGCCGATGGTGATCGAGCAGTCGAGCCGCGGCGAACGTGCCTTCGACATATTTTCGCGGCTGCTGCGCGAGCGCATCGTCTTCATCAACGGCCCGATCGATGACGGCACCTCGGCGCTGGTGTGCGCCCAGCTTCTGTCGTTGGAATCCGACAATCCCGACAAGGAGGTCTCGCTCTACATCAACTCGCCGGGCGGCGTGGTGACCAGCGGTTTCGCCATCTACGATACGATGCAGTATATCAGCTGCCCGGTCTCCACGGTTTGTATGGGCTTCGCCGCCTCGATGGCCTCGTTCCTTTTGATGGCCGGCACACCGGGGCGGCGCATCGCGCTACCCAACACCAGCATCGTGCTGCATCAGCCTCTCGGCGGTTTCCAGGGCCAGGCCTCCGATATCCAGCGCCATGCCGAGGGCATCCTTCGCACCAAGCGGCGCATGACCGATCTTTACGCCCGCCATTGCGGCCGCACCTACGAAGAAGTGGAACGCACGCTCGACCGCGACTTTTTCATGACCGCGCAGGAGGCCAAGGATTGGGGCCTCGTCGACCATGTCTTCGACACTCGCAAGCAGGCCGCATGAACGTGCCGGGCCGGCGGACGGAACTGAGGCGATTGAGCGCCCGCAATTTCAGCGCCATCGGTCTGGTCTTGCCGCTATCGCGGCACTATAGTCCGGCGATGACCGCCAGCCGCTCATCCAGCCTGTTATGCCTTGCCATCGCTACCGTTGCCGGCACGAACATGCTGGTGGGTATGGCACTTGCCCAAGATAATTCGACGTCTTCGCAAAAGGGCGCTCTGCCCGGTGTGACCAGCGATTATCGCATCGCCGAGCCAGCGCCGCGGCCTGAGCCTGACGATATGGCTCTAGGCAGCGGCAACGGCACCTTCAAGATTGGCGATACCGACGTTCGGATTTCCGGTAGCATCACCATTGATGTCGCTACCGGCAGGATCAGGCCCTCCAGCCGCTAAGTTCGCCTGGTGTGAACCACAAATATTGCGCTTCAAACGAACAGCCCCGCCATTGCTTTGCAACTGACGGGGCCTTCTTGGATCTGAAATCCAAATTGCCGGGAGTGTACTGCCGGCTTTTTATTTCGGATGCTTCGCGGCGTTCAGCCGACGATCCGACTAGCAGTCTCTGATTGTTGTGGGGATCGGCAGGTCAACGTGGGCAGGTAGCGCTAAACGCCTGACCTGGCTACTTATACCTGCCGCGGCTCCAGCGACACGTGGAGCCTCAAGGAACAATCCGGTGGAGTCATGCCTCTGCTCTCCTTCTGTTCGTTGCGACTGTCGTCGAAGCGCTCATCGCATAACCCGCGGCGTCTCGCAGGCTAGCCCCAGGCCGCGAGGCCATCGAAAGACGGCCGGCTTCGTTGACAATTGGATTCTGCCCCCATGACGCGGGGACGTCAACCTTGAATAGCCGGGTTGCCGAAAAATGTGATCGCGAGACGCTTTGTGAAGCCGGCCTCACGGGCAGCTTTTGTCAGGAGCGTGTTCGGCCTTTGTTCTTTCCGCTTGCCCGTTCGCGCGAAAGGCGGTTAAACGCTTTGGTCGAGAGTTGTGGCGTCTCTCGAAAAGGCGGCGAAATTACCTACATAGGGGGTGGTCGGGAAAACCCGCCCATCCCACGAATTCCAGATTCTGAGGCGGCGACCGGCGATGGCCGACCATAAATATCTCTCCATTCGCGGGGCACGCGAACACAATCTGAAGAATGTCGATCTCGACCTGCCGCGTGACAGCCTGATCGTCATGACCGGCCTGTCGGGGTCGGGCAAGTCGTCGCTTGCCTTCGACACCATCTACGCCGAGGGCCAGCGCCGCTATGTCGAGAGCCTTTCGGCCTATGCACGGCAATTCCTCGAAATGATGCAGAAGCCGGACGTCGACCAGATCGACGGCCTGTCGCCGGCCATCTCCATCGAGCAGAAGACCACCTCGAAGAACCCTCGTTCGACGGTCGGCACCGTCACCGAGATCTACGATTATATGCGGCTTTTGTTCGCCCGCGTCGGTGTACCCTATTCGCCGGCCACCGGCCTGCCGATCGAGAGCCAGACGGTCTCGCAGATGGTCGACCGGGTGCTTGCGGTCGAGGAAGGCACCCGGCTGTTCATTCTGGCGCCGATGGTGCGCGGCCGCAAAGGCGAGTACCGCAAGGAACTGCTGGAGCTGCAGAAGAAGGGTTTTCAGCGCGTCAAGGTCGATGGCGTCTTCTATGAGATCGCAGACGTGCCGGCGCTGGACAAGAAGTACAAGCACGACATCGACGTCGTCGTCGACCGCATCGTCGTGCGCGGCGATCTGGCGACGCGGCTCGCCGATTCCATCGAGACCGCGCTGAAGCTGGCCGACGGGCTGGCGGTGGCGGAATTTGCCGACAAGCCGCTCGACGCCAGCCAGACCGGCGAGGATTCGGTCAACAAATCGAAGAACGAGACGCATGAACGCATGCTGTTCTCGGAAAAGTTCGCCTGCCCGGTGTCCGGCTTCACCATTCCCGAGATCGAGCCCAGGCTGTTCTCCTTCAACAATCCGTTCGGCGCCTGCCCGACCTGCGACGGGCTCGGCAGCCAACGCGCCATTGATGCCAGCCTGGTCGTGCCCGACGAGAATGTCTCGCTGCGCGCCGGCGCCGTCAGCCCTTGGGCGAAGTCGAGCTCGCCCTACTATGCGCAGACGCTGGAAGCGCTGGGCGTCGCCTATGGCTTCAAGCTCGGCGACAAGTTCAAGGATTTGAGCGAGGAGGCAAGGCAAGCCGTCCTGCACGGCACCGGCGAGCGCGAAATCACCTTCCATTACGATGACGGCCTGCGCTCCTACAAGACGACGAAAACCTTCGAGGGCGTCATCCCCAACCTCGAGCGCCGCTGGAAGGAAACGGAATCCGCCTGGATGCGCGAGGAGATCGAGCGCTTCATGTCGGCCACGCCCTGCCCGGCCTGCCGCGGCTATCGGCTGAAGCCCGAGGCGCTCGCGGTCAAGATCGCCGGCAAGCACATTGGCGAGGTCACCGAGCTGTCCATCCGCAAGGCCGACCAGTGGTTCACCGATCTGCCCGCTTCGCTCAACGACAAGCAGAACGAGATTGCGGTGCGCGTGCTCAAGGAAATCCGAGAGCGGCTGCGCTTCCTCAACGATGTCGGTCTCGACTATCTGACGCTGTCGCGCAACTCCGGCACGCTTTCAGGCGGTGAGAGCCAGCGCATCCGTCTTGCCTCGCAGATCGGCTCCGGCCTGACCGGCGTACTTTACGTGCTGGACGAGCCGTCGATCGGTCTGCACCAGCGCGACAACGCCCGCCTGCTCGACACGCTGAAGCATCTGCGCGACATCGGCAACACGGTCATCGTCGTCGAGCACGACGAGGACGCCATCCTGCATGCCGACTATGTCGTCGATATCGGCCCGGCTGCCGGCATTCATGGCGGCCACATCATCGCCCAGGGCACGCCGCAGCAGATCATGGCGACGCCCGCTTCGATCACCGGCAAATACCTGTCGGGCGAGCTCGAAGTGGCGACGCCGGCACGGCGCCGCGAGGCCAAGAAGAACCGCCGGCTGAAGGTCGTCGGCGCGCGCGGCAACAACCTGAAGAACGTCACCGCCGAAATCCCGCTCGGCACGTTTACCGCCGTCACCGGCGTATCCGGCGGCGGCAAGTCGACCTTCCTGATCGAGACCCTGTTCAAGGCGGCGTCGCGCCGCATCATGGGCTCGCGCGAGCATCCGGCCGAGCACGACCGCATCGAGGGGTTGGAATTCCTCGACAAGGTCATCGACATCGACCAGTCGCCGATCGGGCGCACCCCGCGTTCCAACCCTGCCACCTATACCGGCGCCTTCACGCCGATTCGCGACTGGTTCGCCGGCCTGCCGGAGGCCAAGGCGCGCGGCTACCAGCCGGGGCGCTTCTCGTTCAACGTCAAGGGCGGCCGCTGCGAGGCCTGCCAGGGCGACGGCGTCATCAAGATCGAGATGCACTTCCTGCCCGACGTCTACGTCACCTGCGACGTCTGCCACGGCAAGCGTTACAACCGCGAAACGCTGGACGTGCTGTTCAAGGGCAAGTCGATCGCCGACGTTCTCGACATGACGGTCGAGGAAGGCGTCGATTTCTTCGCCGCCGTGCCTGGCGTGCGCGACAAGCTGGAGACGCTGAAACGGGTCGGCCTCGGCTACATCCATGTTGGCCAGCAGGCAACGACTTTGTCGGGCGGCGAGGCGCAGCGCATCAAGCTCGCCAAGGAACTATCACGCAAGGCGACCGGCAAGACGCTCTACATCCTCGACGAGCCAACCACCGGCCTGCATTTCCACGACGTAGCCAAGCTGCTCGAAGTGCTGCACGAGCTGGTCGACCAGGGCAACACGGTCGTCGTCATCGAGCACAATCTCGAGGTGATCAAGACGGCTGACTGGGTACTCGATCTTGGCCCCGAAGGTGGTGACGGCGGCGGTGAGCTGGTGGCGTCCGGCACGCCGGAGGACATCGTCCGCGAAAAACGCAGCTATACCGGGCAGTTCCTGAGGGACTTGCTGGAGCGGCGCCCCGGAGGCAAGCGCGAAGCGGCGGAGTGATGGCAAAGAACGGTCTCATCACGGTCCAAAGCCGCTTCGGCGTGGCCGAGACGATCGATCGCCTGGTCGGGAGGTGCAGGATTGCTGGTCTTCGCCCGCATTGACCACGCCGCCGGTGCGCGCAGTGTCGAAGCTTCCCTGCGTCCGACCCAGCTTCTGATTTTTGGCAACCCGAAAGGCGGGACGCCGCTGATGCAGGACCGGCAGCTTGCCGGCATCGATCTGCCGGTCAAGGCACTGGCTTGGGAGGATAAGCAAGGCAAGGTCTGGCTCTCCTACAATGACGCGCACTGGCTCGCTGAGCGCCACGGCTTGGGCGACGCCAGTCGCAATGCCGTCGCCGCGATAGCGGCCGGCATGGACAAGGTGATTGCGGCCGCTGCCGGCGCGGGCCAGTTTTGATCATGAGAGCCGCTCGGGCCGATGATCTCCCCACGGTGATCTCGCTTACCACCGACGCCTACGCGCCCTACACTGCCCTGTTCGGAGCGCCGCCGATCCCCGTCACCGAGGACTATGCGCCGCGCATAGAACGCGGCGAGGTCTGGCTTTCGGAGCAGGACGGACAGCCGGCCGGCTTGATCGTTCTCGAACGACATGCGGACCATACAATGATCTTCAGCGTCGCCGTTGCGCCCGCCTTTCAGGGCAAGGGTTTCGGCATCGGGCTGCTCGACTGGGCCGAGCAACAGACGCGCTTGTGGAGCTTGCCGGAAATCCGACTCTACACCAATGCCAGAATGGAACGGAACGTTTCGTTGTATAAGGCCTACGGCTTTCGCGAAACGGGTCGCCGGCCCAATCCATATCGGCCAGGATGGACGGTCGTCGACATGGCGAAAGCCGTCGAGACGACCGCCATCGCGTGATCCTTTTCTGCAAACCGGGAGGACGACCATGACTCAATCAGGAACAATCCGCGCCGGTATGGGCGGCTGGACCTTCGAGCCGTGGGACACGTCCTTCTACCCTGACAAATTGTCAAAGGCCAAGCAACTGCATTATGCCAGCCGGCAGGTGCCCACTGTCGAGGTCAACGGCACCTATTATTCGAGCTTCAAGGAGCCGACCTTCGTCAAATGGGCCAACGAGGCGCCGGATGGTTTCGTCTATTCGCTGAAGGGCAACCGCTTCGTCACCAACCGCCGCGTGCTCGGCGAGGCCGGGGAATCGATCATGCGCTTCCTCGGGTCGGGCGTCGCGGCACTTGGCGACAAGCTCGGGCCGATCCTGTGGCAGTTCGCGCCGACCAAGAAATTCGACCCGGACGATTTCGAGGCTTTCCTCAAGCTGTTGCCGGAAAAGCAGGACGGCGTTGCGCTGCGCCACGCGGTCGAGGTGCGCAACGACAGCTTCATCGTGCCGGAGTTCGCCGCCTTGGCGCGAAAGCACAAGGCCGCCATCGTCTATGCCGACCACGCCAAATATCCGGGGATTGCCGACGTTACCGGCGATTTCATCTATGCGCGGCTGCAGACCGGCAGCGACGACAATCCCGATTGCTACACGCCACAGGCGCTCGACGAATGGGCGGCGCGCGCAAGAACCTGGGCGGAAGGCAAGGTGCCGGCCGACCTGTCGCGCGCCGATCCTTCAACCGACGCGCCGGTCAAGCCACGCGACGTGTTCGTCTACTTCATCACAGAGGGCAAGGTCCGCGCTCCATTCGGCGCCATCGCGCTGATGAAGCGGGTCGCAGGCTGACGCCCCACTGTCGGTGGTCCGCCTGGCTTGGTCCTAAACTACCGGCTATGCGGCGCGTTCGTCCGGACGCCGATCAACCCTGACGATCTCGTTAAAGGCATCGAGATCGACATAGAAGACCTTGGTGATCTCCGCGATGAGTTCGTCGTGGTCATACCCCTGCGATTTCAGAATGTTGATGGCTGTCAGGATATCGACGCGCTCCGTGAGCCGTCGTTTCTGGTAGTCCTCGACATAGCGCTCCATCGTCTGGCCCTGGCTCCCAAGCACCCGAAATGTTGGACGACAACAGATCGCTGGAAGGGAACGGCTTGCGCGCAAACGTGCCGGCGCGGCCCGCGCCTTCCCCTGATCTGCCAAATTGGAACTGGTACGGAAAGCGGCCGACTCACCAAGGCCAAGCAAAATCTAGCACGCAATCTTCGGCGCGCCAGAGTTGCAAACCAATGGAATCAATAAGAATTCAGACAGTCAGGAATTTGCGGACGTCCGCCCGGTCGAGATCCTCGGCGGGGCCGGTATGGACGATCTGGCCGCGGTCCATGATAATGACCTCGTCGGCCAATTCCCGGCAGAAATCGAGATATTGTTCGACCAAAAGCACCGCAATGCCGGCCTGGTCGCGCAGATAGCGGACGGCGCGGCCGATGTCCTTGATGATCGACGGCTGGATGCCTTCGGTCGGCTCGTCGAGCACCAGCAGCTTCGGCCGCATCACCAGCGCCCTGCCGATGGCAAGCTGCTGCTGCTGGCCGCCGGAAAGATCGCCGCCGCGGCGCGCGAGCATCTGCTTCAGCACCGGAAACAATTCGAAGACGTGAGCGGGAATGTTGCGATCGGCGCGCTTCAACGGCGCAAAACCGGATTCGAGATTTTCCCGCACCGTAAGCAGCGGAAATATCTCCCTGCCCTGCGGCACAAATGCGATGCCCGACCGGGCGCGATCATACGCCGCGCTCCGGTCGAGCGCCTTCCCCTCGAAGGCAACGCTTCCGCTCGTCAGCCGGTGATGGCCGACGATCGATCTCATCAAACTGGTCTTGCCGACGCCGTTGCGGCCGAGCACGCAGGTGATCTTGCCGGCGCTGGCCTTCAGCGAGACGCCGCGCAGCGCCTGGGCAGCGCCGTAGTGCAGCGTGGCATTGGAGACTTCGAGCATGGTCAGTGCTTTCTCCAACGCGTGAAGAACGAAAGGTCGAAATGATGGAACGGAACGCGCCAGACCATGTTCATCTCCCCAGATAGACTTCGACGACGCGCTCGTCGGCCGAAACGAAGTCGAGACTGCCCTCGGAAAGCACCGAGCCTTCGTGCAGGCAGGTGACCTTGACGCCGAGCTCGCGCACGAAATGCATGTCGTGCTCGACGACGATGACAGAATGGTCGCGCGCGATGTCCCTGAGCAGCCGCGCGGTTTCCTCGGTCTCGGCGTCGGTCATGCCGGCAACCGGTTCGTCGACCAGCAGCAGCTTCGGATCCTGCGCCAGAAGCATGCCGATCTCGAGCCATTGCTTTTGGCCGTGGCTCAGATTGGCGGCGAGTTCGTCACGCTTGTCGCCAAGCCGAATGATGCCGAGGATGTCGTCGATCTGCCGCACGTCCGCGGCCGAGCGACGATGGAACAGTGCCGGGAAGATCGAGCGCGGGCCTTTCAGCGCCAGCATCAGATTGTCCTCGATCGTGTGGCTTTCGAAGACGGTCGGCTTCTGGAATTTACGGCCGATGCCCATCATGGCGATCTCGGCCTCGTCGTGTTTGGTTAGGTCGACCTCACCATTGAAGAAAACTTCACCCGCGTCGGGCCGCGTCTTGCCGGTGACGATGTCCATCATCGTCGTCTTTCCGGCGCCGTTAGGGCCGATGATCGCCCGCATCTCGCCCTTGTCGAGCACCAGCGAAAGGTTGTTGATGGCGCGAAACCCGTCGAAGGAAACCGACACGCCGTCGAGATAGAGGATGGTGTTGCTCTTCGACATCAGGCCATCACTCCGCCGGCTGCGGTTCGGCGCCGGAGGCCGACCAGTCGCCCGGCCTTCTCGCCGCCGAGCGGTCGGTTTTCGGCGGCACCGGCGCATCGGGATCGATGCCGGCTTCTTCGGCAACCGAGGCCGCCCGCAGCGCCTTGGCGTTGCCGCGCCAGGAATCCCACATGCCGATGATGCCCTTGGGCAGGAACAGCGTGACGGCGACAAACAGTCCGCCCAGCGCAAACAGCCAGAATTCAGGCAGCACGCCGGTGAACCAGGATTTACCGGCATTGACCAGAAGCGCGCCGATGATCGGCCCAACGATGGTGCCGCGCCCGCCGACGGCCGCCCACACCACCACCTCGATCGAATTGGACGGCTCGAATTCGCCAGGGTTGATGATGCCGACCTGCGGCACGTAAAGCGCACCGGCGATGCCGGCCATCACCGCCGACACGGTGAATGCGAACAGTTTGACGTTCTCCGCCCGCCAGCCGAGAAAGCGTGTGCGGCTTTCGGCGTCTCGCACCGCCATCAAAAGCTTGCCGTACTTGGAACCGACGATTGCCCAGGTGACGAAGACGGCAAACGCCAGCATGACGGCGCTGGCCGCGAACAGCGCCGACCGCGTCATGTCGGCCTGCACGTTGAACCGTAGAATGTCCTTGAAATCGGTCAGGCCGTTATTGCCGCCGAAACCCATGTCGTTGCGGAAAAAGGCAAGCAGCAGCGCATAGGTCATCGCCTGGGTGATGATCGACAGATAGACGCCGGTGACGCGGCTGCGGAAGGCAAACCAGCCGAAGACGAAGGCGAGCAGGCCGGGCACCGCAAGCACCATGACCGCGGCAAACCAGAAGTGGTCGAAGCCATACCAGAACCATGGCAATTCCTTGTAGTTAAGGAACACCATGAAATCCGGCAGCAACGGATTGCCGTAGACGCCTCGCGAGCCGATCTGGCGCATCAGATACATGCCCATCGCATAACCGCCGAGCGCGAAGAAGGCGCCGTGGCCGAGCGAGAGGATGCCGCAATAGCCCCAGACGAGATCGAGCGCCAAGGCGAGCAGTGCATAGCAGAGGTATTTGCCGGTGAGCGCGACGATATAGGACGGCACGTAAAACGCACTTGTCGGCGAGACCGCAAGATTGAGCAGCGGCACGACGATTGCAACCGCCAGCAGGATGAAGATGGTGATGGCGACGCGGCGGTCGGCGCCGGCGGCAAAGAAGCGTCCCGTGATCATGCTTCCACCGACCTGCCCTTTAGCGCGAACAGACCGCGCGGGCGTTTCTGGATGAACAGGATGATCAGCACCAGGACGACGATCTTGCCGAGCACTGCTCCGGCATAAGGTTCGAGGAACTTGTTGACGATGCCGAGCGAGAAAGCGCCGACCAGCGTGCCCCAAAGATTACCGACACCGCCGAAAACGACGACCATGAAGCTGTCGATGATGTAGCCGCGGCCGAGATTGGGCGAGACGTTGTCGATCTGGCTGAGCGCGACACCGGCGATGCCGGCAATGCCGGAGCCGAGTGCAAACGTTAGCGCATCGACCCAAGGCGTCCTGATGCCCATCGAGGCGGCCATGCGACGATTGGCGGTGACGGCACGCATCTGCAGCCCCCAGGGCGTGCGTTTCATCACGTAGAGCAGCACCGCGAACACGCCGAGCGCGAATACCAGGATCCAGAGCCGGTTCCAGGTCACGGCAAGCTGGCCGATATTGAACGAGCCGGACATCCATGACGGGTTGCCTACCTCCTGGTTGGTCGGTCCGAACATGGTGCGTACGGCCTGCTGCAGGATCAGCGACACACCCCATGTCGCCAGCAGCGTCTCCAGCGGCCGTCCATAGAGGAAGCGGATCAGCCCGCGCTCGATGACAAGGCCGACGAGCGCCGCCACCAGAAAGGCCAGCGGCAGGGCGATGACCAGCGACCAGTCGAACAGGCCGGGAAAGGAATTGCGGATAACCTCCTGCACGACGAAGGTCGTGTAGGCGCCGAGCATGACCATCTCGCCATGCGCCATGTTGATGACGCCCATGACGCCGAAGGTGATGGCCAGGCCAATCGCCGCCAGCAGCAGCACCGATCCAAGCGATATGCCATACCAGATATTCTGGCCGGCATCCCACAGCGCCAGCGTCGAATTGATGTTGGCGATCGCAGCCGTCGCCGCGTCCTTCACCGCACCTTCGGAATTGGCCTCTACCGACGTGAGCAGCGACACCGCATCGCGGTCGCTGCGCGCACCGATGAGCCCGATTGCCGCCAGTTTGTCGGCCTCCGGCCTGTCGGAAACGAGAATCGACGCGGCGCGGGCCTGTTCTAGCAGCGCCTTGACGCTTGCCACGCTCTCATTTGCGATCGCGGTGTCGAGCGGCTCGATGTTTGCCGCGTCCGGCGTCTTGAACATTGTGTCGGCGGCGGCAATGCGCACGGCCGGATCCTTGGAGCCAAGCGTCAGTGTGCCCAGCGCGTCGCGGATAACGCGGCGCAGCGTGTTGTTGACCTTGATCTTGGTGATGTCGGCCTTGGCAGCTTCGCCCGATCTTTCGCCGGTAAGCGCATCGAGCAGCTCGATGCCGTCGCCGCTCTCCTTGCCGACAAAGACCAGTGAATCGGCCTTGCGCACGTAAAGGCTGCCCTCCGCAAGCGCGGCAAGCGGCCGTTCTACGGCCGGATCGCCGGAAGCCGCAAGCTCCCGCACCACGGCTTCTATCGCCGGAAAATTGGCGGCGGTAGCGAATTTGGCGATGACCACGCGCAGATCTGCTTCGCTGGCGTTCGACGGCAGCAGCATCCCCAGGAGAAGGAGCAGCATCAGGCCAATCGCGCGGATCAGGATCATTGGTTTCTGGTGGCTCTTGAAGATTGAATGTCGCCTCCGGGCAGGCTGGAGGAGGAGCCTGCCCGGAGGCTTGCGGGTCTGGGAGGACAGACCGGGAGGATCAGTTGGTTCCCTTGCCGCCGCATTTGCCGGTGGCAACGTTGAAGTTGCCGCAGGACAGAGGCGCGCGCCAATCGGAGATCAGGTCCTTGGAGTCAGGCAGATAGTCGGACCACTCGTCGCCCATCACCAGGCCGGGCGTCTGCGAGACGGTTTCGAACTGGCCGTCGGCCTGGATTTCGCCGATCAGCACCGGCTTGGTGATGTGATGGTTCGGCATCATCGTCGAATAACCGCCGGTCAGGTTCGGCACCGAGACGCCGACCATGGCGTCGATGACCTTGTCCGGATCGGTGGTGCCGGCCTTCTCGACCGCCTTCACCCACATGTTGAAGCCGATATAATGGGCTTCCATCGGGTCGTTGGTGGTGCGCTTGTCGTTCTTGATGAATTTGTGCCAGTCGGCGATGAACTTCGCGTTCTCGGGCGTGTCGACGCTCTCGAAATAGTTCCAGGCGGCGAGATGGCCGACCAGCGGCGCAGTGTCCAGACCGGCAAGCTCTTCCTCGCCGACCGAGAAGGCCATGACCGGGATGTCCTCGGCCTTGATGCCCTGGTTGCCGAGTTCCTTGTAGAACGGCACGTTGGCGTCGCCATTGACGGTCGAGACCACGGCGGTCTTCTTGCCGGCCGAGCCGAACTTCTTGATCGCCGAAACTTCGGTCTGCCAGTCGGAGAAGCCGAACGGCGTGTAGTTGACCATGATGTCTTCCGCAGCTACGCCCTTGGCCTTCAGATAGGCCTCGAGGATTTTGTTGGTGGTGCGCGGGTAGACGTAGTCGGTGCCTTCGAGAACCCAGCGCTTCACCGAACCGCCGTCCTCGCTCATCAAATAGTCGACCGCGGGAATGGCCTGCTGGTTCGGCGCCGCACCGGTGTAGAACACGTTGCGCTCGCTTTCCTCGCCTTCGTACTGGACGGGGTAGAACAGGATGTTGTCGAGCTCGCTGAACACGGGCAGCACCGATTTGCGCGACACCGAGGTCCAGCAGCCGAACACCGCCGCGACCTTGTCCTTCGAGATCAGCTCGCGCGCCTTTTCGGCGAATAGCGGCCAGTTGGAAGCCGGATCGACGACCACCGCCTCGAGCTTCTTGCCGAGCAGGCCGCCCTTGGCATTCTGCTCTTCGATGAGCATCAGCATGGCGTCCTTCAGCGTTGTCTCCGAGATCGCCATGGTTCCCGACAGCGAATGGAGGATGCCGACCTTGATGGTGTCGTCGGCCGCCTTGGCGGGAACGCTCATCAGCAGGCCGGCGGTGATCACGCCGGCCGAAAACATTTTTGTTATTGTCGAGAAACTGCCCCTCATACTTTTAAACTCCCAAGCTGGTTAACTGCATCGGAACAGACCATGCAACGGCTGTGCCAATCACCGGCGAAAGATCGGAGGGTTTGAGATTTCCCAGCCCTGTCAGTCGGTTAATGTATTAGCCGCAGGAGATGAACCTCGCTTGCCAAGTTTGAAATGAGAAAAGATCACTCGTATCAGCCTAAGTTTTACTCATATACAGGCCAATGCCCGAATTTTGAGCAGCATCATATGAGCGCTGGCGAGGATTGCAGCGCCGCAGCGAAATGGGGCAAGTTCGAACCCTTAAACGAGCGACGCCATGGCCTTCCGAACGTCTTGCATTTTCATCACCATGCTTCTGCTGGCGACGACGACCGTAGCGCGCGCCGGCTTCAGCGACGGCAAGCTGCCGGACGGCTCCTATCATTGCGAAGTCTATCTGCTAGGCATGTTCCTCAGCCTCGGCGACATCGCCATCAAGGGAAACGTCTATAGCGGTCCGGTTAGCTTCGGCACCGCGCCGCAGAGTTATAACTACCAGATGGATGCAGACGGGGTGATTACCTGGCTGGGTCCGCTGGGCGGCTACACCAGCGGTGGCAACTCGATCTCGCTTACGCAGGCGACGCTGGAAAGCGGAACCACCCCGTCCTTCGACATCATCATGAAGCAGCCAGACGGTGCCTTTACCGCCTCGACCTGCACGAAGCGTTGAAAAGTACGGAACCTGGCGAGCTTCCGTACTCCGAAGTAGAAGCCGCCTAGCTCTCCGCCGCCATGTCGAGCGCCAGCCGGGTCATATCGGTGAAAAGGCCCTGGCGTTCGGAATAGTCGGTCTGCTCGCCGGTTGCCACATTGTCGACGACGGTCAGGATCGACAGCGCCCGGGCGCCAAAATCGGCCGCAATGCGGTAGAGTGCGCTGGTTTCCATATCCACGGCGAGCGCCCCCTGTGCCTGTGCTTCGGCAAAGCGTTCGCGCCCCAGCGGATGATAAAAAATATCGCTGCAGATGGTCAGCCCGGCCCGATGGTCGATGCCGAGTTCCGCAGCCCGGGCCAACGCCTGGGCCAACAATGCAGGATCGGGGCCGGCATCGGCACGATAGAGCCCAAAAACCTGGCCGCTCTCCGCATTTTCGCCGCGCACCGATTGCGCGATCACCAGGCTGCGCAGCACCACCTCAGCGGTCAGGCCGCCGCAGGTGCCGGTGCGGATCAACGTTTTCGCACCGTAGAAGTCCAGCAGCTCGTGCACGTAGACCAGGAACGACGGGACGCCGATGCCGGTGGACTGGACGCTGACAGGCTTGCCGCGAAACAACCCGGTAAAGCCGAGCGCGCCGCGGCGGCGGTTGACGCAGCGCGGCGCTTCCAGAAAGGTCTCCGCCATCCATTCAGCGCGCTGCGGGTCGCCCGGCAGCAGCACCGTGCTTGCGTAGTCGCCTTTGCTAGCCTCGTTGTGTGGCGTCACGGCATGCTTTCCAAAACCCGCCGCCCGTTTCGCCTGTAATCATGGCAGTCTCACGACATTGCGCAAGCGGAGCGTTGGAAGGGTCAGGATTCCAGCATGTCCTTTACGATCGTGGCCAATTGCTTGAGCGAAAACGGCTTCGGCAAGAAGCCGAAATGCGCGTCGGCCGGCAAGTTCTTGGCGAACGCGTCTTCGGCATAGCCGGACACGAAGATAAACTTGATGTCGGGCTGCCGTTTGCGCAATTCGCCAAGCAGCGTCGGACCATCCATTTCCGGCATCACCACGTCCGACACCACGACGTCGACCTTGCCGCCGAGCGCTTCGTAGACTTCAAGCGCCTCGACGCCCGACGACGCCTCGTGGACGGTGTAGCCGCGCGATTTCAGCGCCCGCATGCCGCCCATGCGCACGGCGTCCTCGTCCTCGACCAGCAGCACCGTGGCCGAGCCCGACAGATCCTTGGCTGAGTCGGCGATCTTGGCAGGAGCGGCCGGCACTTCTCCAGCCTCGCCCGCCTTCCTTGCCTCCGCAATGTGCCGCGGCAGGAAGATGCGGAACACGGATCCCTTGCCGACTTCGGAATCGCAGAAGATGAAGCCGCCTGTCTGCTTGATGATGCCATAGACCATGGACAGGCCGAGTCCGGTTCCCTTGCCAACCTCCTTTGTCGTGAAGAAGGGCTCGAAGATCTTTTTCAGCACATCAGGCGCGATACCACTGCCGCTGTCCTCGACCTCGACCAGCACATAGTCGGCCGGAGTAAGTTCGCGGTAGGAAAAGGTCTTGCATTCCCCGGCGCTGACGTTGCGGGTGCGCACCGTGAGGTCGCCGCCGGCCGGCATTGCATCGCGCGCATTGACCACCAGATTGACCACCACTTGCTCGAACTGCCCGATATCGACCCTGACCGGCCACAGGTCGCGGCCATGGTCGATCTTGAGCTTGATATCGTTGCCGACCAGCCGGGCAAGCAGCATTCTGAGATCGGCGAGCACGTCGGTCAGGTTGAGCACCTCCGGCCGCAGCGTCTGCTTGCGCGAGAAGGCCAGCAACTGCCGCACCAGCGAGGCCGCCCGGTTGGCATTCTGCTTGATGTTCATGATGTCCGGGAATGACGGATCGGACGGCCGGTGGTTGGTCAACAGCAGGTCCGAGGCCATGATGATGGCGGTCAGCACATTGTTGAAATCATGCGCGATGCCGCCGGCGAGTTGGCCGACCGCCTGCATCTTCTGGCTCTGCGCCATCTGGCCCTCGAGGGCCTTTTGCTCAGTAGTCTCCACGGCATAGACGATGGCCGATTCCTCGGCGCCCTCGCCACCGGTACCGTCTGCGACCGCGTTGACGTAGAAGCGTATGTGGCGCTCCTCATTGCCGGGCAGCACCGTATCGATCGGCTCGATGTCAGCCTGTTGCTGGCGTGCCTTTTCAAAGGCCGCGGCGAAAGCCGGCCGGTCGCGCTCGTGGATCACCGTATCCAGCCGCACACGCCGATCGACCGCGTCGCGGTCGACGACCGAGGAAAACAGCGACAGGAATGGCGCATTGGTGCGCAGGATGCGGCCGGCATGGTCGACGCCGGCTATCGCCATCGGCGTCGAGTTGAAGAACCGCGTGAAGCGTATTTCCGATGCGCGGAGGTCGGCCGAAGCGTCCTCGCCTTGCGTCCGGTTGAGCACGATGGTGCGAGTCGGGCCGTTGAGACCCTCTCGGCTGGCCGAGACACGATGCATGAAGCGCACCGGCAGCGCCTCGCCGGTCATCGTCGTCAGATCGAGGTCGATAACGGCATTGCGCGTGGTACCAGCGTCGGCCTTGACCGAACGGACCAGCGCCATGCCGTCCCCGGCGACGATCTCCGGCAGCGTGATGGCGCCGGGAGTGAAGCTGGCCAGGTCGATGCCCAGCCACTCCGCAAGAGTCGCGTTGATATAGGTCACGCGGCCTTCCTGGTCGGCCGAAAAGAAACCGGCCGGCGCATGGTCGAGGTGATCGATCGCCTTTTGGAGGTCGAGAAAGAACCGCTCCTGCTCGGCCCGTTCCCGCGAGATATCGGCAAGCTGCCAGGCAAGCATGGGCAGCCGCTGGCCGGGAACGCTGAAGGCGCGGGCCCGAACGCGGTACCAGCGCGCGCCCGGTTCGGCGCCTGGCCGAATGGACTGCGCGAGCCGAAACTCGCCGTCGCCCGGCTGGCCGTCCCGCAGGCCTGACGCCAGCCGGTATATGGTCACCGAGGCCTCGGGAACGTCTGAAAGCAAACCTTCGACGGTCTTGAGGTCGGCGGCCGACTCGGCACCCGTCATATCGGCATAGGTCCGGTTGGCGTAGATGATACGGCCTTTGGTGTCGGTGACCAGGAGACCTTGCGACATCGAATCGACGAAAGCTTTCGACAGTTCGTCGCTTGTCGAGCGCGGCGTGATGTGCACGAAGCCGATCGCAGTGGCGAATAGAAAGCCGACGCCGATCATCGCCAGCACGCCAAGCATGCCAAGCAGGAATGGATCGCCAAGGCGCTCGCGGAAAAGGCCGAAGACGATCGCTGCCCCAGTCAGGACGACGATGAAGACGATGAGCCGGGTGACCGCTCCCGGTCGCGTGTTCTGGTCGACGATAGGTACCGGATAGAAATCGCCGCGCGCTTCCTTGGCCATGTGCCCCCTGCTCGTGAATTCCGGTGTCGGTTGAATCATATTCTCAGGGTTGGGAAAAGGCCCGGCTGCAGATGTCCGCTAAAAATGACGCCGTTCGGCTCCCGGCGTTTCAAGCTGTTCACGAAGCGTGAAAGGCAACTTGCGGTGGCCTGCCGCAACAGTCTAGTGTCGCTTCTCTTCGAAAGCTGATTTTGGGGGAACCAATGCTGCAATGGCTGGATGGCGTGGCGGGTCCTGGTTATGCCGCAGCAATCCTATGGACGTTTGCAGTACTTGTCCTTCTGCTCATCATTCTTCTTATCATCAGGCTGATCCGCAGCCTGACGTTCGGGACATTCGTCGCCGGCGGCAGGAACCGCAAGACGCGGCTGGCTGTCATGGATGCCACAGCGGTCGACAGTCACCGGCGGCTGGTGCTGGTGCGCCGTGACGATATCGAGCACCTGCTCTTGATCGGTGGTCCGACCGACGTCGTCGTCGAGCGCGACATCAGGCTCTCGGCGTTGCGGCGCCCGGCATTGACCGGAGACAACGGCCACCAGCCGGCAGCAAGGTCTGCTTCGACCACAGCCGCGCCGGTGAGGCAAGCGCCACCGCAGCCGGCAAGCGTAACCGCGACCCCTGTCCGAGCCCGCCAGACGGCGACGATGCCGGCAACAATGCCGGCGCCGGCGCCGAAACCGGCATCGAACGTCACGCCGTTGCCAAGTTATGGATCCGTCAACGCCAGTGCCTCGCGGCATGCGCAGCCGCCGGCAAGACAGGACTCCCCGGCAAGATACGAGCCGCCGGCACAGCACGAGTCGATTGACGATGCGCTGATGAAGGAGCTGGAGGTTTCCCTCGACGAGCCACGCTTCAGCCAAACGCCGAGCAAGCCGGTGGCGAAGGCATCACCCTCTCTCGACGACGAGATGACGAAGCTCCTCGGCGAGTTGTCCAATCAGAAAAGATAGGCCGATAGCGAACGGCCAATGAAAATGGCCGGAAAACCGGCCATTGTGAACGCTTTACCGATGCCGCTGTTTTTCCCGGCGATTCAGTCGTCGCGGTAGACCTTCTCGCGCCGCTCATGGCGCTCCTGTGCCTCGATCGACAAGGTGGCGATCGGGCGCGCGTCGAGCCGCTTCAGCGCGATCGGCTCGCCCGTCTCCTCGCAATAACCGTAAGTGCCTTCGTCAAGGCGCTGGAGGGCCGAATCGATCTTGGAGATGAGTTTTCGCTGGCGATCGCGGGCGCGAAGTTCGATGGCGCGGTCGGTTTCTGAGGAGGCGCGATCGGCGAGGTCGGGGTGGTTGGCGTTTTCCTGCTGCAGGATTTCGAGAGTTTCGCGCGCTTCGCGCAAGATGTCGTTCTTCCAGGTGACGAGCTTCATGCGAAAGTAGGATTTCTGCCGCTCGTTCATGAACGGCTCGTCTTCGGAGGGTACGTAATCGGCGGTAACGATGTCGTTCATTCGACTCACCCAACAAACCCCAAATTTGGCGCCTATATATTCGCGGACCGAAAGCTGCACAAGGTCAATCGACGACAGTTTCACGCAATTGTTAGTCTCGGACAAAACGGCATCGGCGATGCCCTTTTTGCGAAGAATACGACCGAATCCGTACATGATTCGCTATGCTTGAGGGGCGCTTGCCATTGCGCACGGAGCTCTTCTGATGGCAAATCCTGCGGCGTGCTGACGGGTTCGGTGCCCGGCACAACGGGGATCCGGTGACCAGACTGTACCTGCTGAGGCATGCGAAGGCCGGCTGGGCGCTGCCTGGCGTGGCTGACTTCGACCGCCCGCTCGATCCATCCGGCTTCGCCGATGCCGAAGCGATGGGCGTCCTGATGCGTTCCCGCAAATACGCACCGGCCCTCACCCTTTGCTCAAGCGCCAAGCGCGCCCGCCAGACGCTGGAAAGCCTGGCTGGCCACACGGACACGGGCCGGGTGCTGTTCTGTGACACCCTCTACAGCGACGATGCCGCCGCGTACCTCACTGCCATCCGGCAGAATGGCGGGCTGGATGCCTTGCTCGTCATCGGCCACAATCCGATGATTGAGGATCTCGCCATGGCGCTCTCAGGCGACGGCAACGAGACCGCGCGGGCCATGCTGAACCACGGCTTCCCGACCTCCGCACTTGCAGTGGTCCGGTTCAACGGCAGACTTGCCGAGGCTGCGCCAGGCACCGGCTATCTCGAAGCCTTCTTGACGCCTGCCGATATCTGAGGCCATTTCAAAGCCGCGCATCAAAGCCTATATCGGATGCTGACCGGCCCGCGAGAACAGATTTGGCATCATCGCTGACGACTTTTACCGACGAGGCGAAGATTGCCTTGGATACGTTGTCAGGCCGCGCTGCCGGGCTTTTCGCTCCGTCGCTGCGTCTTGGCGTGACTGGGCTGTCCCGCGCCGGCAAGACCGTGTTCATCTCGGCCCTTGTGCACAATCTCGTCCATGGCGGACGCTTGCCGCTGTTTGAGGCACAAAAATCGGGGCGCATCGCCCGGGCTTTTCTCGAAGAGCAGCCGGACGACGCGGTACCACGCTTCCAGTACGAGGATCACATCGCGGCTCTTGTCGACGATCGCGTCTGGCCGGATTCGACGCGTGCGATTTCCGAACTGAGGCTCACCATCGAATACGAATCGGCCTCTGGCTGGAGCCGCATGTTTTCCGCCGGCAAATTGTCGGTCGACATCGTCGATTATCCCGGCGAATGGCTGCTCGACCTGCCGCTGCTCGGCAAGTCCTACGCCGATTTTTCGCGTGAGGCCTTCGAGATGGCCGTGTTGCCGGTGCGTGTCGACCTTTCGCGGGAATGGCGGGCGCTCTCCGATCCGGTCGACCCCAACGCCGAGGCCGACGAGATGACGGCGCGCCGTCTCGCTGAGAGCTTCGCGGCCTATCTCAAGGCCTGTAAACTCGACGAGCGGGCGCTTTCGACCTTGCCGCCCGGCCGCTTCCTGATGCCCGGCGATCTTGAAGGCTCGCCCGCTCTCACCTTCGCGCCGCTGCCGAATCTGGGCGGCCGGCGCGCCCGCTCGGGATCGCTGCAGGCTATGATGGAGCGGCGCTACGAGGCTTACAAGACGCATGTCGTCAAACCGTTTTTTCGCGAACACATCACGCGTCTCGACCGCCAGATCGTGCTGATCGACGCATTGCAGGCATTGAATGCCGGCCCCGGTGCGATGGCCGATCTAGAGCGCGCGGTCACCGAAATCCTGTCCTGTTTCCGGCCCGGCCGGGGCAATTTCCTGACCGACCTGTTTTCGAGGCGTATCGACCGTATATTGGTGGCCGCGACCAAGGCCGACCATCTGCACCACGAAAGCCACGACCGGCTGCAGGCGATCGTGCGGCGGCTAGCCGACCGAGCCGTGGCGCGGGCGAATTTCACCGGCGCCGACGTCAACGTCGTCGCTATGGCTGCCATGCGCGCGACCCGGGAAGGCACGGTCAAGCAGGGCCGCGAGACTTTGCCGGTCATTATCGGCATGCCGTTGCGCGGCGAAAAAATCGATGGCGAAACCTTTGACGGAAAGACAGAAACAGCCATATTTCCCGGTGACTTGCCGGAGAAAGTTGATGCGGTGTTCGATGTTTCCGAATCGACCCGCCGGCAGAACGATGACGACCCCGCGATCCGCTTCGTGCGCTTTCGCCCGCCGAAACTCGAGCGCACCGCCGAGGGCGTGACGCTGTCGCTGCCGCATATCAGGCTCGACCGCGCGCTGCAGTTCCTGATCGGAGATCATCTCGCATGAGTGCGCCCCGCAGACCGGCGGCCTTTCGTATAGAGCCGGAGCCCCAGCAGAAGGAAGATTCGACGGCTCACCATGCTGCGTCCGGGGCCGCGCCGGCGCGAAAGCCGCGTACCGTGACGGCGGATCTTGCCGTGGTCACACCGGCGGAGATCGACGTCTTCGACGAGCCTGATATCGTCGCCGCCGAACCGCCGCCGGCGATTGCGCCGCGAAAACGTTCGCTGCTTGGCAGCCTGTTCTTCGGCGCGCTGGGCGTTCTGGTTTCGCTCGCCGTCGGCCTCTGGACCGACCAGCTGATTCGCGACCTGTTCGAGCGCGCCGAGTGGCTGGGCTGGCTGGCTGCCGCTATGGCCGCGATCGCCATCCTGGCGCTTCTGATCATCCTCGTGCGCGAATTCATGGCGATTGCCCGCCTTGCCGAGGTCGAAAAGTTGCAGAAGCGGGCGCTCGATGCGATTGCCCGTGACGATCCGAAGGCCGCCCGCGCCGTGGCCGACGAGTTGTCGGTCTTTGTCTCGGCCAAGCCTGAAACCGCGGCCGGCAGGCGCTCGCTGGCCGAATTGCGCGGCGAGATCATTGACGGCGGCAATCTGGTGCGGCTGGCCGAGACCGAGATACTCGGCCCGCTCGATGCCCGCGCCAGGGTGATGATCCTCGAAGCGGCGAAGCGCGTCTCCCTGGTGACCGCGGTCAGCCCCCGCGCGCTGGTCGACGTCGCTTATGTCGTGTTCGAAGCCGGCCGGTTGATTCGCCGGCTGTCGGAACTTTATGGCGGCCGCCCCGGCACGCTTGGCTTTTTTCGTCTGGCGCGCAGCGTTCTGGCCCATCTCGCGGTCACCGGGTCGATCGCCGTCGGCGACAGTTTCGTCCAGCAGATCGTCGGCCACGGCCTTGCCGCCCGGCTCTCGGCCAAGCTCGGCGAAGGCGTCGTCAACGGCATGATGACTGCGCGCATCGGCATTGCAGCGATGGAAACCGCAAGGCCCCTGCCCTTTTACGCGGTCAGGCGGCCCGGATTGGGCGATTTCCTCTCCGCGCTGACCTCCTTTGCAGCAAAGAAAGAAAAAGAAACATCCGCTTCCGGAACGTGACTATTGCCTTGGGGTGACAAAGCGTTAACCAATCTTGTCCATGGTCGGAAGCGTCCAAACCAGTCTCTTTGTTGCCGGGTGTCGTCGATGAAAAGCGTTATTCTGTCCAGCGGGCTGCCCGTGGCGCTCGCGCTTGTCGCAACCGTCGGCATTGCCGGAAAGACCTCGGCGGCGGAACCGGACAAGCAGTTCTTTCGGTCGGTCGAAGGCAAATGGGTCGGCCCCGGGGAAATCGTTGCCGGCAAATACAAGGGCACGAAATTCACCTGCAGCTTCATCGGCTCGACGCCTGACGGCAAGGTCGGCATGTCGCTCGACGGCGGCTGTCGGGTAGGCATGTTCACCCAGCAGATGTCGGCAACGATCGAACACAAGGGCCGGCAGGGCTACAAGGGCAGCTTTATGGGCGGGGCCGCCGGCTCCGGCCTCGACATTATCGGCGGCAATGTCGTCGATGCGCACAAGGTGGTTTTCACCATCAATCGCAATCAGTTGCGCGGCGTGATGCAGGCGCTTGTCCCCGACGACAATTCGATGACAGTGACCGTTGCCGTGCGCGTCGACCAGCAGCTGGTCCCGGTCATCGGCATGAAGCTGAAGCGGATCGATGCAGTCGAGGTCGGCTCCATAACTCCGAACTGACTTTCAGCGTGAGAAGGGCGGCGGCCAAACGGCGCCGCCCTCTTTTGATTTGCAAATAAATGCTCAGCCTTTGATCGCGGCAATCACCTCGTCATAGGCCTTGCAGGCCTCGGCTGCTGTCGTGCCGCCCTGATACTTGGTTGTCACCGCCTGAAAGGGCCGCGACTTGATCGTCGCTCGCCCTTCACTGGCCGAAGCCGGGCGTCCTTAGCGCCGGATTGCTGGAACAAGCAACGCGCGGGAGCCCATTATCCTGTTCAGTGCGCCTGCAATATCGCCTTCACAACGCGCCGGATTCGCACTGTTCGATCCGCCCCGAAGCCCCTATCTTGGCCGCTTGTTGCAAGAGAGCGGAACGGCAGGCATGGCGGCAGAGGCATCAAACGGCGATCTGATCCAGGTGGTGGCGCTGCTTGCCGCCGGCGTCGTTGCGGTGCCGATCTTCAGGCGTATCGGACTTGGCTCCATCCTCGGCTATTTGACGGCCGGCGTCGTGATCGGTCCGTTCGGGCTGCGCATTTTTTCCGAATCGGAAGCCATTCTTCATGTCGCCGAACTCGGCGTCGTCATGTTCCTGTTCATTATCGGGCTGGAGATGCAGCCGTCACGGCTATGGGGCATGCGCCGCGAGATCTTCGGGCTTGGCGCACTGCAGGTCGGCGTCTGCGCGGTCCTGCTGACCGGCGTCGGCCTGGCGGGAGGTTTCCCGATCGCGCAATCCTTCGTCGCCGGCGCCGGTTTCGTACTCACCTCGACGGCAATCGTCATGCAATTGCTGGAAGAACGCGGCGACCTGGCCACGCCCAAGGGCCAGCGCATCGTCTCGGTCCTGCTTTTGGAAGACCTGGCCATCGTGCCGCTGCTGGCGCTGATCGCCTTCCTCGCGCCGGGCGGCGCCGACATGAGCCTGTCGGATCGGTTGACGGAGGTCGGCATCGGCCTTGCCGCGATCGTCGGGCTGGTGCTTGCAGGACGCTATCTGCTCAATCCGTTCTTCCGTATCCTGGCGGATGCGCGCGCCCGTGAGGTGATGACCGCAGCCGCCCTTCTGGTCGTGCTCGGGTCGGCGCTCGCCATGCAGCTTTCCGGCCTGTCGATGGCGATGGGCGCCTTCCTGGCCGGCGTGCTTTTGTCGGAATCGACCTTCCGCCATCAGCTGGAGGCGGACATCGAACCGTTCCGTGGCATTCTGCTCGGACTGTTCTTCCTCGCCGTCGGCATGTCGCTCGACCTGCATGTGGTCGTCGTCAACTGGCAGCTCATTGCCATCTATGTCGTCGCCTACATGATGATGAAGGCGATCGGCATCTATATCGTCGCCCGCATTCTCAAAACCGGCCACCGGGAAGCGCTCGAGCGCGCGGTCTTCATGGCGCAAGGCGGCGAATTCGCCTTCGTCCTCTATTCCGCAGCGGCGGCTGTCGGTATCATCGATAGCCAGGCCAATGCGATGCTGACCGCCATCGTCATCATTTCCATGGTGCTGACGCCCTTAGCGATCATAGCATTGCGGTATCTGACGCCACGCGACGAGCAGTCGCTTGAAGGCGTCGATGTCGCCGAAGGCCTGACCGGCAGCGTGCTGATCATCGGCTTTGGCCGGTTCGGCCAGATCGCCAGCCAGCCGCTTTTGTTGCGCGGGATTGATGTGTCGATCATCGACAATGAGGTCGAGATGATCCAGGCGGCGGCCGATTTCGGCTTCAAGGTCTATTACGGCGACGGCACGCGGCTGGACATCCTGCGTGCCGCGGGAGCCGGGCGCGCACGCGCCGTGCTGATCTGCGTTGACAAGCCCGATGCCGCCGTGCGCATCGCCGAGCTCATCAAGGCGGAGTTTCCGTTGCTGACGGTGCTGGCGCGGGCTTTCGACCGCGGCACGGCATTGCAGCTCATTCGTGCCGGCGTCGACTATCAGCTCCGCGAGACGTTCGAATCGGCGCTTGTCTTCGGCGGCTCGACACTGGAAGCTCTCGGCGTCGATCCGGAAGAGGTCGCAGAGGTAGTCGAGGACGTCCGCCGCCGCGATGCTGCCCGTTTCGAACTTCAACAGGCAGAAGGCATCCGCGCCGGGCGGCGCTTCCTCAAAGGCAATATCGGCACCCCCATCCCGACGCCGCTCAGCACGCCACGGCGCGTGGGCCAGGCGCTCAACGAGGAGACCGCCGGCGTGCTGCAGAAATCCGAACCCGCCGATTAAACGTTGGAAAGACGCGAATGATGAACGAACTGGACGACCGCGCTGTCTCCATCACCAGATTCTGGCGCGACGCCGGGGAGGACGCGTGGTTCGAGAAGAACGACGCCTTTGATGCCGACTTCCGCACCCGGTTTCTCGATCTGCACTTTGCCGCCGCCCGCCGCGAATGCGACGGCTGGTCCGAACACGCCGAAGGGTCGCTGGCACTGATGATCCTGCTCGACCAGTTTCCGCGAAACTGCTTTCGCGCCACCGGCCACATGTACGCCACGGACCCGCTGGCGCGGCATTTCGCCGGGAAAGCGATCGCTGCCGGCCATGACCTGGCACTCGACGAAGAGCTCCGCGTTTTTCTCTATCTGCCCTATGAGCATTCGGAGGACCTCGCCGATCAGCTCAAATCGGTAGAGCTTACCGCCGCCAAAGCCCCGATCTATCTGAAATATGCGATCGAGCATCGCGACATCATCCAGCGCTTCGGCCGCTTTCCGCATCGAAACAGGATGCTTGGCCGCGAGACGACACCGGACGAACAAATGTTCCTCGACGGAGGTGGGTTCTCCGGCTGATTTCAGGCACCGATGGCGACAGCATCAGGTTTTCCACCAATCCCGGCCTGACGCCAGCCGTTCAATGCCCGATGTGTCGACGGCGGCCAGCCGCTCCGATACGCTCTTGCCGTCGACCACAAGCTCCGGCGCAATTTCTGCCAGCGGCGCCAGCACGAAGGCGCGCTCCAGCATGCGCGGATGCGGCACCTCCAGTCCGGTCTCGTGGATGATGCGGTCGCCGAACACCAGAATGTCGATATCGATCAGGCGTGGACCCCAGCGCTCCTCGCGCACCCGCTTCAGTTTTCGCTCGGCGTCGAGGCAAAGGTCGAGCAAAGCCCGTGGCGCGAGCGCGGTCGAGATTTCGGCCGCCGCGTTGAGGAAATCCGGCTGATCGAGCTTGCCCCAGGGCGGCGTGCGGTAGAGCGACGAAACGGCAACGACGCGCGTTCTCTCGTTGGCATCCAGAATGCCCAGTGCCGCAGCCATTGACTTCGCCGGATCACCGAGATTGCCGCCAAGGCTGAGATAGACGGTGTTGTTGTTGTTACTATTCTGGCCAGACAACGGTCACCTCGACATGATCGAGCACACCCGGCACCGGGGCGTTCGGCTTGCGCACGGTGATCTCGGCCTTTTTGATCTGCGGAAACCGCGCCGTCAGCGCCCTCGCCACTTCGAGCGCCAGCGCTTCGATCAGAAAGCGCCGTTCGCCGGTAATGATCTTCTCGATGACCGCAAAGGCGATGCCGTAATTGACGGTGTCCTCGATGGAATCCTCGACCAGCGCCCGCCCGGGATCCACCATGAGTGCCGCATCGACATAAAAGCGCTGGCCGAGCGTCTCTTCTTCGTCCAGCACACCGTGCCGGGCAAAGAAGGCGCAGTTCTTCATGCGGATGACATACATGGCTCAGCTTTCCCCGATCTCACGTGCCAGCATAGCATCGGCGATGGCCAGCGCATCCACGTTGATTGCGACATCGTGGACGCGAAAGAGATGCGCGCCTTTGAGCCTCAGGATGACGCTGGTGGCCGCGGTCCCGGCGCCTCTTGCGGCTGCGTCGCGGCCGGTGACGGTGCCGATAAAGCGCTTTCGCGATGTGCCGGCCATCAGTGGAAAACCCAGCGCATGAAGCTCGGAAAACCGTGCCATCAGGTCAAGATTTTCCGCTGCCGTCTCCTTGGCAAAGCCGAAGCCCGGATCGAGCACGATATGATCGTCGGCAACACCGCTCCGCCGCGCGATTTCCAGCGACTTCCTGAGGAAGAAGAGCTGATCGGCAATCACGTCGGGCAGTTTCTGCCGGTCCCGTCCCGTGTGCATGACGACAAGGCCAGCGCCGGTTTCGGCCGCGACGCGGGCAATGCCCGGCTCGCGCTGCAGGCCCCAGACGTCATTGACGATATGCGCGCCGGCTTGGACGGCAAGCCGGGCCGTATCCTCGCGATAGGTATCGACCGAGATCAGCGTTCCGCCGGCCTTCACCAGCGCCTCGATGACGGGCAGTATGCGGGTTTGTTCCTCCTTTGCGGAGACCGCAGACGCCCCGGGACGTGTCGATTCTCCGCCGATGTCGATGACGGAGGCCCCCTCCTCGACCATGCGGCGCGCCTGGGCCACTGCTTTTTCCGGCGCATCGAACAGGCCGCCGTCGGAAAAACTGTCCGGCGTGATGTTGAGGATGCCGACGACCACGGCCTTGCCGCCAAGGTCGACATGGCGTCCGTGCGCCAACTGCCATCGCCCTGTCATCATTGCCCATCAACCATGTTCGATCCCGCGGCGTGGCGGGGGATCAATTCCGTTGCGCCGAGGACGGCGGTAAAGCAAGGTGGGCAAAGAGGCAACACGATGAAACGATCCCTCCTTTGCGCCCTGATGCTCGCTCTGACCGCATTCCCGGCCGGCGCTGCAACGCTCGTCAAGACATATAGTTATTTCCCGATCGGCGGCAGGACGCTCGACGACATCGAGACCCAGCTGTCGAAACTCGGGCCTCAGGTGAAAAGCACCGGGTCGCGGCATCCGGGAGCTACCCAGATGGCGTTCACCACCCGCGTCAGCTATGCGCAAAAGCCGGGCTCGTGCTGGATTGCCGACGCTGTCGTCACCGTCAAGGTCAAGGTCATCCTTCCTGAGTGGCGCCGCCCGCGCAAAGCCGATGCCGGCGTCAGGCTGTTCTGGGATACGTTGTCCGCCGACATCAAGCGCCATGAGGAACGCCACGTCGAGATTGCCAAGAACCACGGCCGCGAACTAGAAGACGCCTTGAAGGCGAGCTACCCGGAAAAGACCTGCGAACTGGCAAAGGCCAAGGCCGCAAAAATCACTGCGGCCATGCTTGCCAAACACGACCAGGACCAGATGCGCTTCGATCGTGTCGAAAGCGCCAATTTCAAAAGCCGCATCCTGCGGCTTTTGCACTATCGCATCGAGCGCATTGAGAACGGCCGGCTCGCTCCCGGCTGAACTCCGCGTCGTCGGACAAAGCCAATTTTGCCGAAACATAGTGCCAGCTTCGGAAAACTTTCGAGCCGCTGTCGAAATCGGCCTATAGCGAACGACATATGCCAGGTTCGCAGGGATCAGCCTCCGGCAACGCCAATCGGCGTACTAGATGCTTCCCAGCCCGTCGCGGACGTGCACGCAGGCATAATGGATGAACGGATATGGACCAGACTGTCGACAAGCAAACGATGGTGGAAACCAGCGCGCCGCTGACCGAAACCGAGAAAAACGCCATCATCGGCGGCGTGCTTTTGTCGATGTTGCTGGCGGCGCTCGACCAGACCATCGTCGCGCCGGCGATGCCGACGATGGCACGTCTGCTCGGGCATGCCGAATATCTGCCATGGATCGTGACCGGCTATCTTCTGACCGCGACCGCCGTGGCGCCGCTCTACGGCAAGATCTCCGATATTTATGGTCGCCGGCCGACCGTCTATGCTGCAATCCTGATCTTTCTCGCCGGCTCGCTGGTCAGCGCCGCGGCCCCCAACATGCTGGTCCTGGTTGTCGGCCGGGCGATCCAGGGCGCCGGCGGCGGCGGTCTGTTCGCCCTGACGCAGACCGTGATCGGCGACCTCGTGCCGCCGCGCGAGAGGGCCCGATACGCCGCCTGGATCTCGGGCACATGGGCCGTCGCCAGCATCGCCGGGCCGCTGCTCGGCGGCACCTTCGCCGAACATCTGCATTGGTCGCTGATCTTCTGGATCAACATTCCGCTCGGCCTGCTGGCCATGGCGATCATCAACAACCCGCTCAAGAAGCTGCCGATCGCCGCAAAACATCACCGCATCGACGGCGTCGGCGCGCTGCTTCTGGTCGCGGCCACCTCGCTGCTGCTGCTTGCCTTGAACTGGGGCGGCAGCGAGTATCCGTGGCTGTCGCCTGAAATCCTTGGACTGCTCGCCTGCTCGGCGGTGTTCTGGAGCGCGTTCGCGCTACGGCTCATGCGCGCGGCCGAACCGCTGATCTCGCTCGAAGTGCTCGGCAATCCGATCGTTCTCGCCGGCACATTGTCGATGTTCCTGCTGCAGGCCGCCAATGTCGGCTTGTCGGTCTATCTGCCGGTCTACCTGCAATCGGTCGTCGGCCTGTCGGTCAGTCAATCGGGCACCGCGTTGCTTGGGCTGATGCTCGGCACGGTGGCCGGTGCGACCTTCAGCGCGCGAATGATCCCGCGCTTTTTCCACTATAAGCGCATTGCCATGATCGGAACTGTTTTCTCGATCCTGTGCCTCGGCGTGCTCAGCCTGGTCGCCGGGCATGCCTCACTGTTGCTCGTCGAGGTGTTGACGACCTGCGTAGGCCTGGGCACAGGCACGACCTTTCCGGCTGCCACCGTCTCGGTCCAGAACGCCGTCGATCGCATGCACCTTGGCGTGGCGACCGGCGTTCTCACCTTCCTCCGCTCGCTGGGCAGCGCGCTCGGCGTCGCCATGCTTGGTGCCGTCGCCCTTGGTTACGGCCTGCCGCTGGCCAGCGAAGGCATGCAGCCGGCCGGCCATATCGCCTCGGCCATGCCGTTCGTGATGATCTTTCTTGCCGCGGCCGCGATCTTGCTGTTGTCGCTCATCACGCTCTGGCTGATGCCGGAGAAAACGCTTCGCGGCCATGCCGAAGCGGTGGCTCCAGCCCTGGCGGAGTAGACCGGCCCGACAAAAATATGGCGAGGTTCAGTCGACCACGCCGAGCTTCTTCTGCAGACTGGTTGACGAGGTCGTATACTGAAAAACGATGCGCTCGCCGGGGCTGACGATGCGCTTGGCCGCTTGCGCCATCAAGGCGACCTCGTGGAAGCCCGACAGGATCAGCTTCAGCTTGCCGGGGTACCAGTTGATGTCGCCGACGGCGAAGATGCCGGGCACCGACGTCTGGAATTTTTCGGTGTCGACCGGGATCAGGTTCTCGTGGAGGTTGAGCCCCCATTCGGCGATTGGGCCGAGCTTCATCGTCAGGCCGAAGAACGGCAGCATCCGCGTGCACGGCACTTCGACATCGCCCTCCGGCCCCTTGATCGTGGCCGAGACTAGCTGGCCGTCGCTGCCGGTCAGGCCAGTCACCTGTCCAACCTGGAATTCCAGCTGCTTCATCTCCTGCATGGCATACATCTTGTTGACACTGTCGGGCGCTGCGCGGAATTCGGGCCGCCGGTGCACCAGCGTCACGCTCTTGGCGACCGGCTGCAGGTTCAGCGTCCAATCGAGCGCCGAATCGCCGCCGCCGACGATGACGAGGTCATGGCCGCGAAAGTCCTCCATCCGGCGCACCGAGTAGAACACGCTCTTGCCTTCATAGGGTTCGATGCCTGGAATCGGCGGCCGCTTCGGCTGGAACGAACCGCCGCCGGCGGCAATCACCACAATTTTGGCTTCGAACACCTCGTTTTCGTCGGTAATGACGCGGAAGCTGCCGTCGTCCAGCCTTTCCAGGCTCGAAACCATGCGGCTATAGGTGAATTCGGGCTTGAACGGCGCGATCTGCTCAAGCAGCTTGTCGACCAGGCCTTGCGCCGAGATCGAGGGCCAGCCCGGAATGTCGTAGATCGGCTTTTCCGGGTAGAGTTCGGCGCATTGCCCGCCGGGCCGGTCGAGTATGTCGATCAGATGGCACTTCATGTCGAAGAGGCCGAGCTCGAATACGGCAAACAGGCCGACAGGCCCTGCCCCGACAATGAGTACGTCCGTCTTGGTGATAGCGGTCATGAAGCATGCGCCTTTATGGGAAAACGGCGCGACACTGCATGACCATTGGTCCGCTGCCAAGCGGCAGCCGCAAAAATCGGCTTCAGCCCTGGCGGGCCGGCACGCGCACGACCAGCCCGTCGAGAGCGTCGCGCACCTTGATCTGGCATGACAGCCGCGAGTTCGGCTGGACCTCGTAGGCGAAATCCAGCATGTCCTCTTCCATGGCTTCCGGCTCGCCGACCTCCGCCGTCCAGGCTTCGTCGACATAAACATGGCAGGTCGCGCAGGCGCAGGCGCCGCCGCATTCCGCTTCTATTCCCGGCACCGCATTGCGGATCGCATTTTCCATGACGGTCGAGCCGTTTTCGGCATCCACGTCAAAATGCGTGCCGTCATGGGCGATGAAGGTCAGCTTGGTCATTTGTCACCTGAAGGGAGTCTGAGCCGACATAATCACTCTGCCGGACAAGTCAACTGCGGCGCGAAAGCGCCCGTGCGTGGCGTCTTTGGGATAAGTCCTATCGGCTGATGGCGGCGACGAAGTCGCGCACTTCTTCGATCAGCGAGCCAAGCCGCTTCAGCGTGCTGGCGTCTTCGGGCCGGCATTCGATCGCGCTGGCGCAATCGGCAATGGCGAAGGCGCCGACCCCGCGCGCCGAGCCTTTGAGCCCGTGTGCCAATAGCAGCCGCTGCCTGACATCCGCATCGACGATCTTGTCGCGCACCGACAGCGCCTGCTGCACGAACAGAGCCAGGACCTCCTGCTCGAGGCTCCGATCGCCCATCGTCTGGCGCGCAAGATGCGCCAGGTCGATCGGCCGCGCCCCGGCTGTCCCCGACACGTCGCCACCGGGCATCGAGAAGGCAATGCCGTTTTCGCCACGTATCACTTTGAGACTCCGTTCTTCGACCGCCGCAAAAACTAGGCGTATCCGGTGGACAACGGGTTAATGATTGGCCCGGAAAAATGTCGCGATAACGGCGCCGGAATCACGGCTGTGTTAACCTTATATTTAAAGTTTTACGTATCGGGCGGAATGCATGTTTTCTTTACCCGGCTGTGTCATTACGATACGACAGGTCCATTTTCAGCCTCCTGCGCGGGACACGCTAGGCAGAATCAATAAGCAGAACCATAAGTCCCGCGGCAGCTTGTACAGGGTAGCGAAGGCATGGCGAAGAAACCAACGACGACAAGAACGCTCGACAGCGACGTAGCCAGGGAACTTGAAAAGGCACTTGATATCGATCTGAGCGGCGATGCCGGCGGCGACTTCGACATGGCTGCATCCATGGAAGATCTCGAAGCGCAAATATCGCAAGCCGCCGACGAACTGGCGCGCGAAGGTCGCAGCCAGAACGAAGCGCCTGCCCCGGACCAGACCCAGAACGCGGCACCTGCCGCCAATCAAAGCCAGATCGCAAATCCCGCGCCAAAGGCCAAGCCGGCTGAGTTGCGTCCTGTCGCAACGCGCAATGGCTCGCAGCCGGCAGCTTTCTCGCCGGCCAACGACGATCGTCAAAAAGACTATAAGACGCTCCTGCACACCCTCAATCGCCGCGCCTCGAACACGATCTACTGGGTCGTGGCTTTCGTTTCGCTGGCCTGGATCGCCGGCGCTGGCGGCCTTGCGAACCTGTTGTTCGGACCTGGCATCTGGAACATCCGCACCTTCGATCAGTTTTTCGCCCGTCCGGAGCTGATCGGCCTGGCGGTAGCGGCAATCGTGCCCGTCATCCTGTTCTGGGCATTCGCAGTGATGATTCGCCGCGCTCAGGAGATGCGCCTTGCCGCGCAGTCGATGACCGAGGTGGCCTTCCGTCTGGCCGAGCCGGAAAATCTTGCCCAGGATCGCGTCATGATGATCGGCCAAGCGGTTCGCCGCGAGGTGGCAGCCATGGGCGAAGGCATCGAACGCACGCTTGCGCGTGCCGTCGAGCTCGAAACGCTGGTCCACAGCGAGGTGAACCAGATCGAGCGCTCCTATTCAGAGAACGAGTCCCGCATCCGCTCGCTGGTCGACGGGCTGGGCAGCGAGCGCGAAGCGGTCGTCACCCATGCCGAGCGCGTGCGCGCCTCGATCACCGGCGCCCACGAGACACTGAAAGACGAGATCAACGCCGCCAGCGATATCATTCGCGACAGCATTCTCAACGCCTCGACCAAACTGTCGATGACGATCAACGAATCCGGCGACACGCTGATCGACAGGATCAACGGAAGCTCGATGTCGATCTTCGATTCGGTGGAAGGCCGGCTCGAATCGATCACCGATCGGCTGTCGACGTCGGGCGAGGCCTTCGCCAGCCTGCTCGACACCCGGATCGCCAAGCTGACGGACACCACCGACGGCCTGACGCGGTCACTGACCGACCTGCTCGACGACCGCACGAGCGGCATGGTGTCGCTGCTCGGCGGTGCCGCTCGCACACTCAATTCGGAATTCGAAGCCAGTCTCAACGGCATCGAACGGACGCTTGCTGAACGTGGCCAGGCGCTGATCAGCGAGTTCCAGACCCGCGCCGAGGCGCTCGACACCGGCACGCAGAAGCTCAACGCCGCGCTGGAGGCTCGCGCACGCCAGATCAACGAGACGCTGGTCGAGCGCGCGCGCGAAATCGCCCACACCTTCCAGGATAGCAAGGAGACGCTGTCGGCGATGATCGATCAGGGCAAGACCCAGATCGGCGCCGACATGGCCGATATCATTTCATCGACCTCGACCATGCTTGAAGCCCGCGCCGGCGATTTCGCCGGGCGCATGGAAGCGGCGCGCCATGTCGTATCGCGTTCGTTCGATACGGACATCGAGCGGCTTGCCGATGCTCGCGCCGGCATCGAGGAAGCCGTCGAGAACCACAGCCGCAAGCTTTCCGAAAGCCGCGACCGGATGGCGGCGGCAATGCAGGCCGATCTGGCGAAGTTCGCCGAAGGTCGCGCCGAAATCGACGCAGCGGTGGCTAACCAGGTGCAGAAGCTAGCCGAAGGCCGCGGCCTGATCTCGCGCGCCCTTGAAGAGGATCTGCGCAAGGTCAATGAATCGCGCGCAGCGATCGACGCTTCGCTGGGCAGCCATCTCGAAAGCCTTGAAGAGGGTCGCAACAGGCTTGCCCAGGCCTTGAACGAAGACTCTGGAAAACTCGTGCAAGCCCGCACGATAATTGATGAAATGGTTGCCGGGCATGTCGGCAAGCTCGCCGAAGGCCGCAGCATTCTTTCGCGCGCGCTCGAGGCCGACCTCGGCAAACTGGCAGAGAGTCGCGCCAGCATCGACGGCCTCGTCGCCGGTCAGGTCGAAAAGATCGCCGAGGGCCGCGCCATACTCGCCAGTGCGCTGGAAGCCGACATTGCCGGCATCAATGGCCTCATCGAGGCCCATTCGGCGAAATTGGCGCAAGACCGCAGCGGGCTTTCCCAGTCACTCGATAACGACCTGTCCGACATCAGGAGCCTGATCGCCGATCATTCGGGCAGGCTCGCCGATGATCGCAGCCTGCTTTCGAAGACGCTTGAAGACGATCTTGCCAAGCTGGCCGAAAGTCGGTCGAGCATCGACGGGCTGGTTGCCGGCCAGGTCGAGAAGCTGGCCGAAGGCCGCGACATCCTCAAGCGCGCGCTGGAATCGGACCTGAACGCTATCAAGGGCGTCATCGCCGGCCAGTCCGAAAAGCTGGCGGAAGACCGTGGCCGGTTGTCGCGGGCACTGGAGAGCGACCTGCAGGCCGTGCGGGGCGTTGTCTCCGATCACATGAACAAGCTCGCCGAAGACCGTTCGACCCTTTCGAAGGCGCTCGAAGACGATCTCGCCAAGTTGGCCGAAAGCCGCTCGAGCATCGATGTGATGGTTGCCGGCCAGGTCGAAAAGCTGGCAGAGGGCCGCGACATCCTCAAGCGTGCGCTCGAAGCCGATCTGAGCACCGTCAAGGGCGTCATCGCCAGCCAGTCCGAAAAGCTGGCGGAAGACCGTGGTCAGCTGTCGCGGGCACTGGAGACCGATCTCGAGACCGTGCGGGGCGTCGTCTCCGAACATATGAACAAGCTTGCCGAAGACCGTTCGGCCCTGTCGAAAGCGCTCGAGGACGATCTTGCCAGGCTGGCAGAGAGCCGTTCGAGCATCGACGGGCTGGTCGCCGGCCAGGTCGAGAAGCTGGCTGAGGGTCGCGACATCCTCAAGAGCGCCTTGGAAGACGATCTTGCCAAGCTGGCCGAAAGCCGCTCGAGCATCGACGGACTGGTTTCCGGCCAGGTCGAGAAACTGGCCGAAGGCCGCGATATCCTCAAGCGCGCCTTGGAGGCCGATCTCAACACGATCAGGGGCGCCATCGCCGATCAGTCGCAGCTATTGACCGATAATCGCGCGCAGTTTTCGCGTGCGCTGGAAGCCGATCTCGGCAACGTCAACAGCCTTGTCGCAACCCACGCAGAGAAGCTCGTCCAGGACCGCTCGACCCTGTCGAAGGCGCTCGAGGACGATCTCGCCAAGCTGGCCGAAAGCCGCTCGAGCATCGATGGGCTGGTCGCCGGCCAGGTCGAGAAACTGGCGGAAGGCCGCGACATCCTCAGGCGCGCGTTGGAAGCCGACCTGGAGAGGCTTGCAATGAGCCGCAGCGAGGTCGACGAGATTGTCGCCGGTCATGTCGGCAAGCTGAGCGAGGGCCGCGACATGCTGACCCGCGCATTGCAGGACGATCTCTCCAGGCTCGCCGAGACGCGCAAGGATGTCGACCGTTCGCTGTCCGGCCATATCGATCAGATCGCCGCCAGGAGCACCGACATCTCTGATGCGATCGCTGCGGACGTAGAAAAGATCGAGCAGGCGTTCAGCCGGCAGACAGGCATCATTGAAGAGCGCGCCAGCACAATGGAGCGGGCGCTGTCGACGGGTGTCGACAATGTGCGCAGTGTGCTCGAAAGAAGCGCGGTCTTCGTCGCCGGCGCGCTGCGCGAGAAGGTCATGGAAGTTACCAGCGCGCTGCATGAGCAGGCGGGCGCGGCATTCAGCGATGCCGACCGCAAGATCGCCGAGCGCGCCGAGCAGACCTCGGCCGCCCTGCTCGCCAGGGCGGAGGACATCGCCCGCACCTTTGAAGAGGCGGATCGTCGCCTCGCCGCCCGCGCCGAGGATACGTCGAGCGCACTGATTGCCCGCGTCGACGACACGTCGAACAGCTTGCTCGCGCGTGCCCAGGAAACGGCCGATCAGCTGGCAGCCAGAGCAAATGAGATTGCCGGCACCTTCGACGCGGCGGACCACAGGCTGGTCTCTCGCGCCATCGAAACGGCCCAGTCGCTGGCGGCACGTGCCGGCGACATCCTGCGCAATTTCGAAACAGCCGACGAGCGGCTGGGCGTGCGCATCGGCGAATCCGCCGAAGCGCTCGCGGCACGTGCGTCGGATCTCGGCCGCATTTTCGATGCCGCCGACCAGCAACTTATTTCGCGCATTGCCGAGGGCTCCGAAGCACTTTCGGCCCGTGCGTCCGAGATCGGCCGCATCTTCGAGGAGGCCGATCATCGCCTGGTGTCCCGTATCGCTGACAGCA
This sequence comes from Mesorhizobium sp. M1169, assembly GCF_040318345.1. Lineage (NCBI taxonomy): Bacteria > Pseudomonadati > Pseudomonadota > Alphaproteobacteria > Hyphomicrobiales > Phyllobacteriaceae > Mesorhizobium > Mesorhizobium sp. M1169. Next base: position 99,703 of record NZ_JAMYME010000011.1, read on the forward strand.
GCACCGCAATCGGCGAACATGCTGACACCATTGTCGGTGCCTTCACCAGCACCGAGCAGCGGGTTGCCGAACGCGCCAGGCAGACTGGCCAGGAACTCGCAGTCCATGCCCGTGAAATCGAGCAACTGCTTGCCGGTGCCGACGAACGCCTGGCATCGAGTGCTGCCGCCACTGCGGCCCGCGTCGAGGAGCAGGTCGCCAGCGTCGAGAACCGCCTCGCTTACTCCGCCGAGACAATGGGCCAAAAGCTCAACGAACAAGTCTCGGGTGCCGAAGCGCAACTGGTCTCGCGTGCCAACACCATCGCCGAAACCTTCACCGCGGTCGGCCAGCATATCGGTCAGAGCACCAATGACGCTGCAAAGACCATCGGTGCCAATACTCGCGAGCTCAGTACGATGCTTGCGGCCCGTTCGGCAGAAATATCGAAAATCCTGGACGAGACGGCGCGGCCTCTGGTCGAGCGCTTCGCCCAGGGCGGCTCCGAGCTGCAAAAGAGCATGGAAGAGGTCACCGAACGTGCGACCGAGAAGCTGCGCAATCAAAACGCCGCCCTCGTCGACGCCATCGCCAGCCGCACGGCCGAAACCCTGTCGGCCGTCGAAGGCGCGCGCTCGACGCTTGCCGACAGCGTTGCCGACCTCATCGGCCGCATGACCACCTCCAGCTCGCAGCTCGGTCAATTGATCGAGCAGGCGGCGACCAATCTCGGCCAGGTCGACGAACGCCTGACCGGGAGCACGCAAAGCTTCGCGGCGACCACGGAAAAGACCGCGCAGACCTTCGCCAGTTCGGCGCGTCTGGTCGATTCGAACACGACGCGGCTCACCGAGCTGTCGTCGTCGACCTTACGCGAGGTTGCTTCAATCGCCACCAAGTTCGACGAGCACAGCCGGTTGCTTTCCAGTGCCTCGGACCTGTTGAGCTCGGCCCAGAGCAATCTTGAGCACACGCTCGAAAGGCAATCGTCGCTGGAGGACCTCGCCGTCGGCCTTGTCAAGAAGTCGGAAGATCTCGAAAGGGTCATGCGCTCGTTCGAGAATTTGGTCGGCCAGACGCTGCAGAACGCCGAGGGCAAGACGCTGGAATCCGCCGACAAGATCCGTACCGCGATTTCCGAAGTGGTCGATTCGGCAACCAAGCGCTTTGCCGATGCGACCGAGGAGATGCGGCGTACCGCCGGCTCGATCAAGAGCGAGCTCGACCTCACCCGGGCCGAGCTTAAGAAAGGCGTCATCGAGATGCCGGAAGAGGCAAAGGAATCAACCACGGCTATCCGCCGTGCCGTTTCAGAGCAGATCAACGCGCTGAAGGAACTTTCTGAAATCGTTGCGAAATCTGGCCGCAGCGCCGACAGTTCGGAACAGCGCAACCTGCGTCCGGCGCCGCAAGCGCCTGCCGCACGCCCCGCCGAACCGCCACGTCGCCCGGCTCCGGCTCCCGAACAGCGCCGTGCACCGCAGGCGCCTTCGGGCGAGACGGCGCTGCGCGGCACGCTCGACCTCGAACGTCCGGCAGACCAAGCGCCGCGCCAGCGCGACCCCAACGGCCGCACGCCGCAGGGCGGTTGGGTGCGCGACCTCCTGACCGGTGCATCGCGCGAAGACGACGCCAAGCCGGCAGCGCCTGCCGAAGCGCCGCGCCCGGCTCCCGCTGCGCGTTCGCCGCTTCATGTCGTGGAATCGCTGAACTCGCTCTCGGTCGATATCGCACGCGCCATCGATCACGACGCCTCGATCGAGTTGTGGAACCGCTACCGGCGCGGCGAGCGCGACGTCTTCACGCGCCGACTTTACACGCTGAAGGGCCAGCAGACGTTCGACGAGATCCGCCGCAAATATCAGTCAGAGGCGGAGTTCCGCGCTGCTGTCGATCGTTACTGCGACGATTTCGAAAAGCTGCTCAAGGACGTGTCGCGCAACGACCGCGACAACATCATGGCGCAGACCTACCTGACGTCGGACACCGGCAAGGTCTACACCATGCTTGCCCATGCCAGCGGCCGTCTGCACTAAGCGGCGGGACAGGAAAACAGAAAGTGCACTCTGCCCTTTCTGCTTAGACCCGATACTGAAAAAGATAGTCCGCAAATCTCCTGATTTGGTCGGATGTTTGCGTCCAGAGCAGAGGCCGGTATCTCGTGGCAATGCAGACAATTCGCGGTGATCTGCTTCAGCTTGCGCTCGACGGAACGTTCGATGTCATTGTGCATGGATGCAACTGCCAGTGCCAGATGGGCAAAGGAATTGCTCTTTCCATAAAGCAGCGTTTTCCCGAAGCATATGCTGCGGATTGCGCGACATTGAAGGGTGACCCAGCCAAGCTGGGAAGCATATCCGTTGCCGAAATCAAGCGAGGCAGCCGCATTTTCCATGTTGTCAACGGCTACACTCAGTTCCATTGGCAGGGCAAAGGCGTGAAAGCCGACTACCAGGCAATTCGAAAAGTCATGCAGGCCGTCAAAGGTAAATTCGCGGGCAAAAGAATCGGCTACCCGAAAATTGGCGCAGGGCTGGCTGGAGGTGATTGGGAAACCATAGCCTCAATCATCAACGATGAACTCGCGGGCGAAGATCATACGCTTGTCGAATACGCTCCGTGAGCTGCTTCGGTCTCCAGCCGCCTCACAGCAGCTAGCCCGGTTCAGATCACGGTGTCCGTCCAGCGGACGATTTGCCCGGCCGCATCGCCGAACGCGGCATCGAGCGCGCCGACATAGGCCTGGTTGCCATTGCCCGAAACGGGCGCGATGGCGCTAAACGTCTTCGAAGCGCGCACTTCACCGTTGCGGTCATTCAATAGGCGCACGAACAGCTCGACCTCGGCATGTTCGCCCCCATCGACACGCACCTCGAACGAGCGGATCTCAACGATCACCTGATAGTCGATCGCCAGCCCCTCGCCTGGCTTGCCGACGCCGGTGAAGCTGCCCGAGCGCTGGAACGTCTCTGCCAGCCGCGCCTGTACGATCATCGGCAGCCGGTCGGCCCATTGCGCGCCCTTGAGATACTGGATCGATCGCGGCGATGGCTTGATGACGATGTTCTGGCTGTCCAGCGCCTTGAGCGCCGATGGCTGGGCGATGAGGATCTGGCGGCGGCTGTGGGCACGCGCTTCCAGCGACGGCGCCGAAAGCTCGAACGTATCCAGCGGCGCCGGCTTGCCGCCCAGCGCCGCGCAGCCGGCGAGCGAAAGCGCCAGCAGTGCCGCTCCGGCCTTGAACCCACTCGATCTGACGCTGCCTGAACTGATCGACTTCAAACGCGATCCCCCCCGGATCGTGGAAACAACGCGCATCCGCAAGCTATGTTCTTGCGGTGGGCGCAGGCCGAAGTCAACGGCGCACCCTGCCGTCGAACTGCCGGACCTCACCCTCGCCGCCGGACAGGATCCGCTGTGGATTGCGGCTGAGGTCGGTCACCGCCTCTTCGATGCGGTTGATCGAACGACGGCTGTCCTGGACCAGCGATTCGACGTTTTGCAGCCCCTGTCCCGAGAACCGCGCCAGATTGTCGGTGATGGTGCCGAGGCGGGCGTTCAGCGTGTCGGCGACCTGCTTGAACGATTTGAGCGTCGCCCTCGCATCGGCCATGACGCCGTCGGCCTGACCGGAGCCGAGCAGTTTGTCGACCTTGGCAAGGATACCGTCGACTCGCACCGAGGCATCGTTGAGGCGTCCTGCGAGCTGGTGCGCGTCTTTGATGGTTTCATCGATGTCGTCGGCTCGGTTTGCGAACTTGTTGGTCACCTTGGCGATGTCGGCGGCAGCCTCGTTGGCGTTTTCGCTGGCCTTCTGGATATTGGCCAGCGCGGTGCGAACCTCAGCCGGATCGATGCCGTCGAGAACGCCGTCGACCTTGGCCAGCGTGCCTTGCGTCTTCTGGGCGAAGTCGTTGATCGAGCCGACCGCGGTGTCCACGTTCTTGATGACCGTGTCGAACTGCTTGCTGGTTTCCTTCAGGTTGGAAGTGACTGTGTCGACATTGGCGACGATGCTCTTGATCTGGTCCTTGTCGACGGCGTTGAGTAGCCCTTCCGCCGCCTTCAGGGTGCCGTCGAGCTTGCCCGAAACACCCTTCAGTTCGTCCGCCAGCGAGCTGACGCTGGCCAGGAACTTGTCGACGCCGTCCGCATTCCTGGCCAGTGCATCGGAGAAGGTCTGGACATTGTTGACGGTTTGCGTCAGCGGCCCGCGAACATCCTTGGTGAAGCCTTCGAGCTCCGAAAGGACCTTGTCGGCGCGGGTGAAGATGTTCTGCGCCGTTTGCAAAAGGTTGGTGACCGCCGACGGATTGGCGACGATCTCGGCGACCTTGCCCTCCGCTTCCGCCTGGTCGAGAAGGTTCACTTCCTTGGGGTCGGCGCCCTTCAATTCGATACTGGCCTGGCCGGCGAGGCTGACGATCCCGATATCGGCCTGCGTCGACTTGGTGATCGGCGTATTCCGGCCGATCTCGGTGTCGGCGATGGCGGCGGTCGGATTGTTGACGTCGATATAGACGCGCTTGACCTCACCGACCCTGACGCCGTTGAACAGCACGAAGCTGCCGCGGCCAAGGCCGGAAGCCGAGCCCGGGATGCGCACGCGCAGCATCGCCGTCTCACCCCTGTCGCCGATCGCGGCCGTCCAATAGACGAAAGCGAAAGCCGCGAGGATCGCGGCCAGCGTGAAAATGCCGACAATGACGTAGTTGGCCCTGGTTTCCATTGCTCACTTATGGCTATGCGCGCGCCGCAAGATCAAGTTGCCGGGCGCGTTTTCCGCGGAAATAGGATTTTACCCAGGGTTCCTCGCTCCTGAGCATGTCGTCGATCGTGCCCTCGACCAGCACTTTCTTTTTGCCAAGCACCGCCACGCGGTCGCACGCCGTAAACAGCGTGTCGAGATCGTGCGTGACCATATACACGGTCAAATCCATCGTATCGCGCAGCTTGACGACCAATTCGTCGAACTCAGCCGCGCTGATCGGATCGAGCCCGGACGTCGGTTCGTCGAGAAAAACGATGTCCGGGTCGAGTGCCAGGGCGCGCGCCAGCGCAGCACGCTTGATCATGCCGCCCGAGAGCTCGGAGGGGAATTTCTGCGCCGCATCCGGCGGCAATCCGACCAGCTCGACCTTGAGCATGGCAAGTTCGTCCATCAGCTTCTTCGGCAAATCGAGATATTCGCGCATCGGCACCTGAACGTTTTCGAGGACCGTCAGCGCCGAAAAAAGGGCGCCATGCTGGAACAGCACGCCAAGCCGCATGTCGATGCGAAGGCGCTCCCTTTCGGTTGCCTTCTCGACGTCGACGCCGAACAGTTTGATTGTTCCCGATTGCTTGCGCGTCAAGCCAAGGATGGTGCGCAAGAGAACAGATTTGCCGGCACCGGAGGCACCGACGAAGCCGAGAATCTCCCCGCGCCAGATATCGAGCGACAGTTTGTCGAGAACGACCTGATCGGCGAACGACACCGTGACGTCGTGCGCCGACAGCACGATCTCGTCTTCTTTGGCTTTCGCCGCCACCTTGGTCGTGTTTGTGCCCGGCAGCGCCATCTCAGAACTCGATCGCTGCATAGAACATGGCGAAAAGCCCGTCGAGGATAATGACCACGAAGATCGACTTCACCACGGAGGCGGTCACATGCTGGCCAAGCGATTCGGCGCTGCCGCCAACCTTCATGCCCTCGACCGAGGCAATTATGCCGATGATCATGGCCATGAACGGCGCCTTGATCAGGCCGGCAAAGATGGTGCTGAGGTCGATTGCGACACGCAGCCGGTCGATGAACGCTGCCGGTGCAATATCGGAGTAGAGCCATGCAGCCAAAATGCCGCCGCCCAGTGCGGCAAAGTTGGCGATGATCGTCAGGCAAGGCAACGCGACGACCAGCGCGACGAGCCGCGGAAACACCAGCACGCCGATTGGATTAAGGCCGATCACCTTCAGCGCATCGACCTCCTCGCGCATCTTCATCGAGCCGATCTCGGCGGTGATCGCGCTACCGGAGCGGCCGGCGATCATGATCGCCGTCATCAAAACGCCGAGCTCGCGCAGGATCAGCACCCCGACCAGGTCGACGACGAAGATGTCGGCGCCGAAATAACTGAGCTGATAGGCGCCTTGCTGGGCGACGATCGCACCGACGATGGCCGACATCAGCACGACTACCGGTATGGCGCCGACACCCATGCGATCGATCTGGTTGAAGATCGCCGCCATGTTGACGGCATGGCCGCGGCCAAGCTTCATCTGAGAGCCGCGTATCGTGGCGCCGAGGATATTCATTGCGGCCAGGAAATCGTCGCGCATCTCATAAACGCGCCGACCTACCGCCTCGAGCCCGCGAATGATGAAGTTGGGCGGCTTTGCCGGACCTGATTCGGGCTCGCGACGAACGGCGTCCCCGACGGCGCCAAGCAGGATCGAGGCGATCTCGCTCTGCCCCTGCATCGTGATCTCGACGCCCTTTTTTTCGAAGCTGCTGACCAGGCGGTCGATCAGCCACGCCCCGGCAGTGTCCATCTTCTCGATTTGTGAAAGGTCGAGCGCCAGCGTCTTGAAGCCGCCGCGCTTCTCGATCTTGCGCATCTCGGCATCGACCAGCGCCACGGTACGTGTCGTCCAGGTTCCCGAGAAAGCGCAGCCGAGAACGTCGCCCTCCTCGCCGATCGCGATGCGCGGCTGGTGGTCGGGCTCCTTGGCAGGGCCGCTTGCGTCGCGTTTGCGGATGGTCAACATGGCGTCCTGTTTAGCCTGACGGGGCCGACCTGTCGATTTGCCGATATCCCCCTTGTTGCACAGCCGGAGCAGAAAAATATGGCGCGTGTCATTTCGGTCGAGGCCGAGCGCTTTCCGATAGCCGGGACCTTTACCATTTCGCGCGGCTCGAAGGCCGAAGCGGAGGTGATTTCCTGCGCCATCACCGAAAACGGCCGTACAGGACGCGGCGAATGCGTCCCTTACAAGCGCTATGGCGAGACCATGGAGGGTGTGCGCGACGCGATCGAGGCGATGCGCAGCGAGATCGCGCGCGGTATCAGCCGCATCGCCCTGCTCGATGCCATGCCTGCCGGCGCGGCACGCAACGCCATCGATTGCGCGCTCTGGGACCTGGAAGCGAAGATCAGCGGAACACCGGTGGCGCATACGATACGAACCGTTCCGTTACGACCGCTTGAGACGGCGTATACATTGTCGCTCGCCGAGCCGGAGGCGATGGCGGCGCAGGCCCGCGCCAACGCCCAGCGCCCGCTACTCAAGGTCAAGATCGGCCGCGACAACGACATCGCGCGCATCCGCGCAGTGACGGCGGCAGCACCCGACAGCCGAATCATTCTCGACGCCAATGAGGGCTGGAATGACGACAATATCGTCGCAAACCTCGCCTTTGCCGCCGAGCACGGTATCGCCTTGATCGAACAGCCGCTGCCGGCGGGACATGACAGTATTCTTCGCCACATCGCGCATCCGGTACCGATCTGTGCCGACGAAAGCGTGCACGAGGCGAAGGACCTTGAAGCGCTTGTCGGCCTTTACGACGCCGTCAACATCAAGCTCGACAAATCGGGTGGCCTGACCGCTGCACTCGTGCTTCGCGACCGCGCCCGGGAACTGGGTCTTGGTGTCATGGTCGGTTGTATGGTCGGCACATCGCTTGCGATGGCGCCGGCCGTGCTGTTGGCGCAGGATGCCGATTTCGTCGATCTCGACGGTCCGCTGCTGCTGGCCCGCGACCGCGTTCCCGGTCTCGTCTACCAAGGTTCGCTGGTGTCACCGCCCGAGCGGGCGCTGTGGGGCTGAACGCGCGGCAAGCCCGATCAGAGCCAGGCCCGTCAGGGCGATCGGGATCATCGCAAAGAAGCCATTCGCGCCGAAGCGGTCGTAAAGAGGACCGGAAATCAGCGTCGCCGCCGCCATGAAGAAGCCATTGGAGAAGTAGGCGATGCCTTGCGCCGCCCCGGTGCGTTCTTCCGCGACCGTCTCACCGATCATCTTTTGCAGGCCGATCAGCACCAGCGCCACCGAAACCGCGTGCAGCGTCTGGATCGCGAAAAACCCGCCAACGCCAAGCCCAAGCGGCCAGATCAGCGGAAAGGCGAACCAGCGCACGATCGCGCCAATGCCGGCAATCAGCATGATCGAGACGACCGAGAAGGAGGCGAAAGCGCGGGTGAAAACGACGAACATGCATATCTCGGCGACGACGCCCCACCCCCACAGAAGCCCGACAACCGAATCGCTGATGCCGATCGACTTCCAGTAGATCGACACGAAACCGTAGAGAAATGCGTGGCTGGCGGTGATGACGCCGACGCCTGTCGAAAAATAGAGGAAGTACCGGTTGAGGAGTTTCGGTGCCGATTGCTGGATATCGGCGGCCGAAAGCGGCGAGGCGCGGCGTGGACGGCCGAGGCGCGGCGCAATCAGTCCGGCGGCTAGCGCGGCACACAGCGCCGCGAAGATGATCACCGGGACAGCCTGGGCACCGCTCGCCGACAGGATGAAACCGCCGGCGAGATTGGCGCAGAGATAGGAGATCGAGCCCCATTTGCGCATGCTTGCGTAATTCGAGCCGAAGCGGCGAACACCTGAAAGGGCGAGCGAATCGGCAATCGGCGAATGCGGCGTCCAGACGACCGTCAGGGCCAGCGACACGGCAAGTACCGTTGCGTAGGTCGGCGGCAGGAGGTAGCCGGCGGACAGGATCAGCGATGCGGCGACCAGCGCAACATAGACATTGGCGCGGTCGCTCGCTTTGTCTGCCAGCGCAGTAAGAAAAGGCGTCGTCGCCACGCGCAGGAACATCGGCGCGGCGAGGATCACGGCTATCTGTTCGGCATGGAACCCCTTCGCCTGCAGCCACAGCGGGAAATACGGCACATGCGTCCCGAGCGGAACAAAGAGCGTAAAGAAGATCAAGCTCATGCACAGTTCGAAATGGCGTGGCTTGACGAGCTGTTCGGGCGAAAGCGGCGGCAGCGAGGACATTGACAGGTGATCCGTCGGCACGGCATTCAGCCGGGTCGGCCCGCCACACCTGCCGCTGCTTAACACGGCGAAAAAGTCGATGAAACCGCTGGACTAACCGATTGAAGCGAGATGCGGCCGGATTTGGTCAAGCCGCCTGGACTGCCCTGCCCTTGATGTCGATCGGCACGAGCACCTCGCTGCCGACCGGAGTCTCCGGCAGGACATGCGCCCAGTGCAGGATCTCCATCCTGCCGTCAAAATGCTCGACCACCGCCGTGCAGCTCTCCACCCAGTCGCCCGTGTTGATGTATTGCACGTCCTCATAGCTTTCGATCGCGGCATGGTGGATGTGCCCGCAGATCACGCCGTCGACATGCGAGCGGCGCGCCTCCTCGGTCAGCACGGTCTGGAACGAGCCGATGAAATTCACCGCCTTCTTGACCTTGACCTTGGCCCAGGACGAGAACGACCAGTAAGGTAGGCCGAGCACCTGGCGCAGACGTGTGATGACGCGGTTGAGCAGCATCGCCGCGTCGTAGGCATAGTCGCCGAGATAGGCCAGCCAGCGCGCATTATGGACGACGGTGTCGAACTGGTCGCCATGGATGACAAGAAGGCGTTTGCCGTCGGCGGTCTCGTGGATGGCGCGGTCGGCGACGACAATGCCGCCGAAATGAACGCCCTGGAACTGTCGCGCGAACTCGTCATGGTTGCCGGCGATGTAGGTGATGCTGGCGCCCTTGCGCGCCTTGCGCAGCAATTTCTGGATCACGTCGTTATGGCTTTGCGGCCAATGCCAGCTTCGTCTCAGGCGCCAGCCGTCGACGATGTCGCCGACGAGATAGATGATATCGGCATCGTGATGGCGCAGGAAATCGATCAGGAATTCGGCCTTCGCCGCCTTCGATCCGAGATGGACGTCGGAGATGAACATGCTGCGGAAAGTGCGAGGCTCTGCGCCGGACATCATTTGTCACCGTTGCTTTCGCCTGAGCCTATGCCCCGATTCATGCAACAACCGTATGACGGTTGCGATTGGTCCAGCCATCCGGATAGGTTGCCGCGGCAATCAGAGGAGAAAATCACCATGGATCTCGGCATTCGCGGCAAGAAGGCCATCGTCTGCGCTTCGAGCAAAGGCTTGGGACGCGGCTGCGCCATGGCACTGGCAGAGGCAGGTTGCGATCTGGTGATCAATGGCCGCAACGCCGACGTGCTGGCCAAAACCGCCGCTGAACTGCGCGAGAAATTCGGCGTCAAGGTGACCGAAATCGTCGGCGACGTATCCAAGCCCGATGTCCAGAAGGCGCTGCTTGCCGCCTGCCCCGATCCCGACATCCTCGTCAACAACAATGGCGGTCCGCCGTTTCGCGATTTCCGCGCGCTCGACCGCGAAAAGATCCTCGAGGGCGTCACCCAGAACATGGTGACCCCTGTCGAACTGGTTCAGGCCGTGATCGACGGCATGGCGGCGCGCGGCTTCGGCCGCATCGTCAACATCACCTCGCTGTCGGTCTATGTGCCTATCCCCGGCCTCGACCTGTCGTCCGGCGCCCGCGCCGGCCTCACCTCGTTCCTCGCCGGCGTCGCGCGCACGGTGGCCGACCGCAACGTGACGATCAACAACATGCTGCCAGGCAAGCTCGACACCGACCGGCTGCGTGATCCGAAGGAGGCCGGCACGCCCGAAGATCCGGCAGCGGCCGCCGCGCGCAAAGCGCAAGCAGCAGCCAACGTTCCGGCCAAACGGCTCGGTACACCGGAGGAATTCGGCCAGATCTGCGCCTTCCTGTGCTCGGTCCATGCCGGTTACCTGACCGGTCAGAACATACCGGTCGACGGCGGCCTCTATGTCAGTGCGTTCTAGCGAGAATCCAATGCTCAATGCCCACTGAATAGTGGGAGACGACCTCAAAAAGGGCGCCCAGTTCACAAGAACTAGGGTTAGTCCGCATGCTATGTCCTGCCTCGCAAATGAAAATGAGACCGGCGAATGGCGTCTATTTATCGCTTTGTTGCGCAAAAACTGCTGTCGCACGGGGTTCGAGACACGGCCGACGGCAACCTTGCAATTACCGACCGGAGATTGTTCCTTGACTTCGTTCGTCTAGAACGAGCGGTTAGGCTAGAGGATTTCGCCACAGTCCAGTCTGCGGTGGTGGCGATTGAAAATCGTTGCTTATCAATGGGTAAACGTCATATCGCGGTGTTTGCATACATGTATCTCAGGTTTTCGGATGCGGCCCCAAAGTTTACTCACCTGGACATCGAGCTTGAGGAAGAAGGAGGTATCCGCCGAACAGTCGACTACCGGCGTAGGGTGTCGTCGACAGAGCGACTTGTCGGCGAGTGGGCTGCCGCTTGGTACGATCGCTATTCCAAGAGTTTCTTTCGTGCACTTTATAGGAGCAACAGCCCCACAGCGAACTAGCGAAAGAATACCTAATCGTCCGCAAACCACACCTGAAGCAGACATTCGGCTCGCAGCTCGCTCCAGCAACGCGCCTATCGCCCCAACATTTCAATGGCAGACCGTACAGGCCGGCGGGCGGTGCAAGCCGTAAGCTCGCGCTTGCGACATATCACCTCTCGAAAAGCCTCGGCTGCATGCTAAGAGACTCAAAACATCAAACGGACTGAACTGAGGAGGCGGCCGTCATGACAGGCGAAAGCAAGAAGGCGGCTCGATCCGACCTCGACGAAGCAGCGCTCTATTTCCATAAGCACCCCCGTCCCGGAAAGCTGGAAATCCAGGCGACGAAGCCACTGGGCAATCAGCGCGACCTGGCGCTTGCCTATTCGCCGGGTGTAGCTGCCCCCTGCCTTGAAATCCGCGACGACCCGGCAACCGCTGCCGACTATACAGCCCGCGCCAATCTGGTCGGCGTTGTCACCAACGGTTCGGCGGTGCTGGGCCTCGGCAATATCGGTCCGCTCGCCTCCAAGCCGGTGATGGAAGGCAAGGCGGTGCTGTTCAAGAAATTCGCCGGCATCGACGTTTTCGACATCGAGATCGATGCACCGGGCATCGAGCGCATGGTCGAGACGATCTCGGCACTGGAGCCGACCTTCGGCGGCATCAACCTGGAAGACATCAAGGCGCCTGAATGCTTCGAGGTCGAGGAGCAGTTGAAAGCGCGCATGGGCATACCGGTCTTCCATGACGACCAGCACGGCACCGCCATCATCGTCGCTGCCGCCGTGCTCAACGGGCTGGAATTCGCCGGCAAGTCGATCTCGGACATCAAGATCGTCACGTCGGGCGCAGGTGCTGCGGCGCTCGCCTGCCTCAACCTTCTGGTCTCGCTCGGCGCGCGGGTCGAAAACATCTGGGTCACCGACCGGTTCGGCGTCGCCCATAAGGGCCGCGTCGAGGAGATGGACCGCTGGAAAGACCCTTATGTGAAGGACACCGAGGCGCGCGCGCTGGCCGACGTTCTGCCCGGCGCCGACGTGTTTCTCGGCCTGTCTGCCGCCGGCGTGCTGAAGACGGAATTGCTGCACCACATGGCGCCCAAGCCGTTGATCCTGGCGCTGGCCAACCCCAATCCCGAGATCATGCCGGAAGCGGCACGGGCGGCGCGACCCGATGCGATGATCTGCACCGGCCGCTCCGATTTCCCCAATCAAGTCAATAACGTACTCTGTTTTCCTTACATCTTCCGTGGCGCGCTGGATTGCGGCGCAAGTGCCATCAACGAAGAGATGAAAATGGCCGCCGTTCGGGCGATCGCAGCGCTTGCCCGCGAAGAGCCGTCCGACGTTGCCGCGCGCGCCTATTCCGGCGAGACGCCGATCTTCGGCCCGGAGTTCCTGATCCCCTCGCCTTTCGATCCGCGGCTGATCCTGCGCATTGCCCCCGCCGTTGCCAAGGCAGCCTGCGAGACCGGCGTCGCGACCCGGCCGATCACCGATTTCGCCGCCTATATCGACAAGCTGAACCGCTTCGTCTTCCGCTCCGGCCTGGTCATGAAGCCCGTGTTCTCGATGGCCAAGACGTCAAGCGCCAAGCGCGTCATCTATGCCGACGGCGAGGACGAGCGCGTGCTTCGCGCCGCGCAGGTCGTGCTCGAGGAAGGCATAGCCGAACCGATCCTGATCGGCCGCCCGCACGTCATCGAGGTGCGGTTGAAACGCTATGGGCTGCGCATCAAGCCGGGCGTCGATTTCGGCCTGATCAACCCGGAAGATGATCCGCGTTACCGCCACTATGTCGACCTTTTGATCGAGCTTGCCGGCCGCCGTGGGGTGACTACGGAAGCGGCACGCACCATGGTGCGCACCGACAATACGGTGATCGCCGCCCTTGCCCTGAAGCGCGGCGACGCCGACGCCATGGTCTGTGGCCTTGAGGGCCGTTTCGAGCGCCATTTGCGCAACGTCACGCTGATCATCGGGCCACGCGCCGGCATTAGGGATCGCGACCTGTCGACGCTTTCCATGCTGATTTCGCAGCGCGGCATTATTTTCCTCACCGATACCCATGTCTCCGTCGATCCGACCGCCGAGGAGATTGCGGAGATGACCGTTCTGGCGGCCGAGGAGATTCAGCGTTTTGGCATCGAGCCCAAGGCAGCCCTGCTTTCGCATTCGGATTTCGGCTCCCGCGATTCGCCAAGCGCCATGAAGATGCGGCAGGCGGCGGCGATCCTGGCGCGCATCGCGCCCGACCTGCAATGCGACGGCGAGATGCATGCCGACTCGGCACTGTCGGAGCAGCTGCGCCAGCGCGTCTATCCGCATTCGCGGCTGAAGGGCGAAGCCAATCTGCTGGTGTTCCCCAATCTCGATTCGGCGAACATCACGCTGACCGCGCTGCGCACGATGATGGACGCGCTGCATGTCGGCCCGATCCTGCTCGGCACCGACAGCCCGGCGCACATATTGACGCCGTCGGTGACGTCGCGCGGTGTCGTCAACATGACCGCACTGGCAGTGGTCGAAGCCGCGCATAAGGCGCAAGCCATCGTCGAGCTGGGCTAGCCATGGGCCTTCTCAGATTGGCTTGAACCGGAAATGCCCTGTCTGCCTGAAGGCAGACAAAGTGTCCTCTTCCCTGGCGCCGCCGCCGATATTGTGAATGACCAGTCTTCTTGTCGGTACCAATGTGGAGCGATTGGACGACACGATGGCAATATGCGGCAGATTGCCGGGCAGCATCTGGGCGACGAGATCCCCAGGCCGATAATCGGCGGGGTCTTGGCTGACGGGCAAGGCGGCACCGCGCCGCTCGAAATAGACCGCAAGATTGGGCACACGGCGGTGGTCGATGTTGCGGTCCGGCGCTTTCAAGCCCCAAGCCTTCGGATAGGCGGCAAAATTGGCCCGCATATCCTCATGCACCAATTTTTGCAGGTCGAGATCGAAGGCGCGGCGATAGGCACGGATCACGACATCCGTGCACACACCCCGCTCGGGCTCAACGTCCCCGCCCGGATAGGCCAGGCGTGTATAGGTCGGATCGTAGAGTGTGGTGACGCCGATCTGCTCACGGGCAGCTTCGACCAATTTGGTACCCCAATCCGGCGTGATGGGCTTTTCCTGCGCCAAGGCAACCGGCATCGCCAGGCACAAAAGACCAAATTGCAGTGCGGCTCGACGGGTAATCGCGGTCATGCCAAGCCTCCGGGCGTTACTGAATCCAGGCATTCTTCTAGGCGAATACGCCTTTTTTCGTGCAACGCCAGGATGTCGCGGTTCTGGTTCTGTCGGAATATGTCGTGTGGCGTGGTCGATATGACAGCACCGGTCGTGATCGAAGCCGCGCACTGGCGCAAGCCATCGCCGATTTGGGCTGAAGCTGGAATCGGCGGTATGCTAAACAAACGATTAACCGCAAGCGCGGTAGCTTTCTGAACGACAGGCAGGCGGAGTTTCGGAGGGATGACGGGCGCATGTTGGAAGCTGACGCGTGCCGCCGCGCTGCTCGGTGCCCTGCTAATGTGCGACATTGCCGTCACTCAGGCGCGGGCCGCTCCGCGCCTCTGCCGCCAGCTTGAAGCCGATCTTGCCGCCGCTTCTCGTGGTGGCGGCGGCAAACCGGCATTGCTCAGGAAATATGACGACGCAATCGTCCGGCAGCGCCAGCAGATTTCAAAGGCCGTCAGGCAGGCCAGCAGCGCCGGCTGCGGCTTTTCGCTGTCTCGCCGCAACGCCAACGCATGCGCAGCACTCGACGCCACCATCGATCGCATGGCAGCCAATCTCGACGCCCTGCAGGCCAAGCGCGGCGACCTTGCCGGCGGTGGTTCGCGACGTGATCGTGCGCGCATATTGACGTTGCTTGACGCCAATGGCTGCCGCGATGATGCGGCGGCCCGGACGCCCGCGCCGGTCCGCGAAGCCAGCCGTGAAAACGGCAAGCGAAACCTGCTCGACCAGCTTTTGGGCAGTCAGCCCGAAGAGGCCGACCAGGCTGAAGAACTGAGCCAGCCGGGCAACATCCGCACCGTGCTCAACAGCGCCGACATGGGCCAGCCCCAAGGCGAATTCCGCACCATGTGTGTGCGGACCTGCGACGGCTATTTCTTCCCGATGTCGAATGCTGCCTCGCTGGGCGATTTCGAGCGCGATCAGAAGAATTGCGAATCGAGCTGCCCCGGCACCGAGATGCAGGTTTTCTACACGCGCGGCATGAACAGCGATTCGGCGTCGATGACGTCTTCGGTGACGGGCAGGCCTTATATCGAACTGCCGACGGCCTACCTCTACAAGCAATCCGACATGCCGCGGCCGCCGACCTGCGGCTGCAATGCCGGGCAAAATTTCGAGATCATTGCCGGCAACCCGCCAACCCCGGGACAATCTGAGGCGAACGTGGCGACCACCCCGTTCGTTCCGCTGCTGGTTGCCAGGCCTGATCCGGCCGCCGACCCGGAGACCTTGGCCAATGCAGAAGGCGGCCTCGACCGTGAGGCGATCAAACGGCTTGCTGTCAAACCTGTGCCCTCGCCGACATCGCTGCCGCCGCCGGAGCAGCGCAAGGTCAGGGTCGTCGGGCCAACGTTCCTTCCCGACCCAGCAGCGGCAACAGATCTGCAAGCTCCGGACCCGAAGGCTGTCCCGTAAGCGCCAGCCTGAGCGGCATGAACAGCGCCTTGCCCTTACGGCCGCTCGCCGCTCGGATCTTGCCCGTCCAGTCCTTCCAGACGGTGCCGTTCCAAGGCTCTTCCGGCAGCAACTCGAATGCCTGGCGAAGAAAGTCGCGGTCCTCGTCGGAAAACTCCGCCGGCTCCTCTGGACCGTCTCGAAGCGTACGCCACCAGATCGCCGCATCGGCCAGCCTGTCGAGATTGCCGCGCACGGCCAGCCAGAAAGACTCGGCCTGTTCGCCGGAGATGCCGAGCACGATCAGCCGGTCGCGCGCCTCGGAAAACGGCATGTGATGCAGCAGCGTGCGGTTGAGCACGAAGAGCTCGTCCGGGTCGAATTTGGCGGCGGATTTCGATGTTGCAGCCGGATCGAAGCGCTCGACTAGCTCGGCCATCGTTGGCACCGCCACGACGTTTTCCGAGGTGCCGACGAGCACCGCCAGCGAAGCGATCGCCATCGGCTCGATGCCGCTCTCACGCAGGCTCTGGATGGACAGCGCGCCGGTGCGCTTCGAAAGTCCCTCGCCTGATGCCGTTATCAGGAGATTGTGGTGGCCCAACACCGGCGGCTCCGCGCCAAGTGCTCGGAACAGGGCTATCTGGACGCCGGTATTGGTGACGTGGTCGTCGCCGCGAATGACATGGCTGATGCCCATGTCGATGTCGTCGACAACCGAAGGCAATGTGTAGAGGTAGGTGCCGTCCTCACGCCGCAGAACCGGGTCTGAAAGCGAGGCGAGGTCGACGGTCTCTTCGCCGCGCACCAGGTCGTTCCAGTGGATTTCGGTGCGCTCCGGCTGTAGCGGATCGCTGCTGAAGTTGGGCAGCAGAAAGCGCCAGTGCGGCCGCCGGCCATCGGCCTCATATTCCGCCACCTGCTCGGGTGCCAGCGTCAGCGCCTCGCGGCCATAGACTGGCGGCAGGCCACGCGTGCGGCGCACCTTGCGCCTCAGGTCGAGCTCTTCAGGCGTCTCATAGCAAGCATAGACGAGGCGCGCCTCCTTCAGCCTCTCCAGTGCGGCATCGTAGATTTCGACCCGCCGCGACTGGTACTCCGTGGCATCGGGGAAGATGCCCAGCCAATGCAGGTCATATAGGATAGCGTCGGAAAACTCCTGCGTCGAACGGGCGACGTCGGTGTCGTCGAAGCGCTGGATGAAGCGGCCTTTGTTCTTGATGGCGAACAGCCAATTGAACAAAGCGGTGCGCGCATTGCCGATATGGATGCGGCCGGTCGGTGACGGGGCGAAACGGACGGTAACTGTCATGAGCAGGGCGTACCGGATGGTTTTGCTGTTGACAAGACGCGCCCCCGCGCTCGGCGGCAGACATAGAACATGACAAAGGCGAAGAAAAGACTGCAGCGCCGCACGTCTATCAAGACGCGCGGCACCGCAACCGTCAGATCACCAGGCCTTTGGTCAGTTCAAGCGCCTGGCGTTCGAACAGCCGGCGGTAGATGCCGCCTTGCAGCCGGATCAGTTGGTCATGCGAGCCCTCTTCGACGATGCGGCCGCGATCGAACACCAAAAGCCTGTCCAGCGCCCGCACCGTCGACAGCCGGTGGGCAATGACCAGCGTCGTGCGGCCGACCATCAACCGCTCCATCGCCTGCTGGATCAGCACCTCCGATTCCGAATCGAGGCTCGACGTTGCCTCATCCAGGATGAGAATGCGCGCATCGGCAAGAAAGGCGCGTGCGATTGCAACGCGCTGACGCTCACCACCCGATAGCTTTACGCCACGCTCGCCGACCAGCGTGCCATAGCCTTTCGGCAAATTGGCAATGAAGTCATGCGCGCTGGCCAATCGCGCCGCGTGCTCGATCTCGGCCTGCGTGGCGGCCGGCCGAGCATAGGCGATGTTTTCGGCCAGCGACCGGTGAAACAGGATCGGCTCCTGCTGGACGATTGCGATCTGTGCGCGCAGCGACGCCTGCGCCACATTCGCAATATCCTGGCCGTCGATCAGGATATTGCCCGCAGTCACGTCGTAGAGGCGCTGGATCAGCTTGACGAATGTCGTCTTGCCGGAGCCCGAATGGCCAACCAGCCCAACCCGTTCGCCCGGCGCGATGTCCACCGAAAAGTCGCGATAGAGCGGCAGGCGGTGGCTGCCATAGTGGAACGTGACATTGTCGAAGGTGATACGGCCATCGGTGATCCGGATCGGTTTGGCTCCGGGCCGATCCTCGATGCCGAGTGGTTCGGACTGGAAGTCGACCAGTTCCTCCATGTCGTTGATCGAGCGCTGCAGATTGCGGATATGTGTGCCGATGTCGCGCAGATAGCCTTGCAGCACGAAGAATGAGGTCAGCACGAAGGCGACATCGCCGGCGCTCGCCTGCCCCCACGACCACAACAGCAGGGAGAACCCGATGACCGCTGCCCTCAAAAGCAGCAGCATCGTCCCTTGCGTGGTGCCGTTGACGGTGCCGCGCATCCAGGTGCGGCGCGTGCGACCGCGCCATTTGGCGACGACCTCGGCGAGCCGCGTCTCCTCGCGTTCCTCGGCGCCAAAACCCTTGACCACGGCGTTGCAGCTTACCGCGTCGGCCAGCGAGCCGCCGAGCCGTGTATCCCACGCATTGGCAAGCCTTGCCGCGGGCGCGACATAGCCAAGCGACAGCATCGTCGTCACCGCGATGAACAGAACCGAACCGGTGGCGACGACAGCACCCATCAGCGGCCAGAACCAGCCAAGCAGCAGCGTCGAGCCGACGAGCATGACGACCGATGGCAGCAGCGCGATCAGGATCGTGTCGTTGAGCAGGTCGAGCGCCCACATGCCGCGCGTTATCTTGCGCACCGTCGATCCGGCGAAGCTGTTGGCGTGCCAGTCGGTGGAGAAGCGCTGGACGCGGTGGAAGGCGTCGGCGGCGATATCCGCCATCATCTTCAACGTCAGCTCGACAATGGCCATGAAGGCGAGATTGCGCAGCACGACACCGGTGAGCGCCAGGGCCACCAGCATCGAAAAGGCCGCTGTCGCCGCGTTCCACGCAACATCGTCGGCCGCAGCACTGCTGGCGACGGCATCCACCAGCCGGCCGGAATAGAGCGGCGTCAGCACGTCGGCCAAGGTCGACAGCAGGAATGTGCCCATAATGCCGGCAAGCCGCCACGGCTGACACCGCCAATGGCTGAGCGTGAAGCCAAGAACGCTGCGAAAGGCGCCCGCGCGCAAATCTATTCGAAAACGAGTCATGATGTCATTCGGGCGCAAACGAGCCCGATCCCACGAAAGTAGAAATTGAAAAACCGCGTCGGCGCCGTTTGGCGCCCGGAGATGCGGAGGTTTGGCGTATTTGGCGGCCCTGTAGAGGGGCGGCGACCGGCAGCGGCGAAATACCTGCCTCGGTTCAGCCTTGCCGCGAGGCTATCTCGCGGCGCACTGACCAAGACCTAGGCTTCGCAGCCTCGCATAACGATGTCAAATCCTGGCATTCGGTTCCTCCTGAAGGGGAATCGCGGAGAGGTGTTTATAGAGACGCCTCAACGCCGCGCCAAGTCAGTAGATAGCCAAAAGCGCATCTGGTCCAAGCAGTGAGACGATTTTGCAACAATCGCGGGTTGTGCGCTGCCTCTGTTCAGGTTGCCGGGATACGGTCGAGGCGCATATAGCGGCCATCGGTGGAAGGCCTGAAGCCGAGCTTCTCGTAAACCGCATGGGCGTCGTTGGTCGACAGGCTCCAACGCGTGACCGTCTTGACGTCCGAGTGGTCGATAAGCGCCTGGACAAGCCGGGTTCCGATGCCTTGTCCGCGATACCCGGGCCAGACAATTATGTCGGCGAGATAGGCAAATACCGTACGGTCGGTGATCGCCCGGCCGAAGCCGACCTGATTGCCGCCGACATAGGCGCCGACGCACAGTGAGTTGGCAAAAGCGCGGCGGTGCAGTTCATCGCTGCGGCCGCTGCCCCAATAGCTCGCCTTCAAAATGTCGGATGTCGCCCGGAAGTCGATCCGCGACAGGTCAAAGCTGATTTCAAGGTTGGCCATGGCTAAACCGTTACGCAGGCCAATGGCCTACCCGCGATCCCTGAACCGGTTGGTGATGGGATAACGGCGATCGCGGCCAAAGTTCTTCCTGGTGATCTTCACGCCGGGCGCCGCCTGCCGGCGCTTGTATTCTGCGACGTAAAGCAGGTGCTCGACACGCGCCACCGTCGCCCGGTCATGGCCGCGCGCAACGATCTCGTCGACGCCCATCTCGTTCTCGACCAGACACTCCAATATGTCATCGAGCACTGGATAGGGCGGCAGCGAATCCTGGTCGGTCTGGTTCTCTCGCAGTTCCGCCGAGGGCGCCTTGTCGATGATGTTGGTCGGGATCACCTCGCCGGACGGACCGAGCGCACCCGGCGGCACGTGCGCGTTGCGCCAACTCGACAACGCATAGACCTGCATCTTGTAAAGATCCTTGATCGGATTGAAGCCGCCGTTCATGTCGCCATAAAGCGTGGCATAGCCTACCGACATCTCGCTCTTGTTGCCGGTAGTGACCACCATCGAGCCGAACTTGTTGGAAATCGCCATCAGGATAGTGCCGCGTGCACGGCTCTGCAGGTTCTCCTCGGTAATACCTTCCTTGGTACCCTCGAAAAGCTGCGTCAGCGCGTGCAGGAAACCTTCGACCGGCTCGAAGATCGGCACGATATCGTAGCGGCAGCCGAGTGCGCGGGCGCAGTCCTCGGCATCCTTCAGCGAGTCCTTCGAAGTGTAGCGGTAAGGCATCATCACGGCGCGCAGCCGTTCCTCGCCGAGCGCATCAACGGCAAGTGCCGCGCAGATCGCCGAATCGATGCCGCCGGAGAGGCCGAGCACGACATTCTTGAAGCCGTTCTTGTTGACGTAATCGCGCAGGCCCAACATGCAGGCGCGGTAGTCGGCCTCCTCCTTCTCCGGGATTTTCGACATCGGTCCGTCAGAGCAGACCCAGATGTCATTCTTTCGCTTCCAGGTGGTGACGTTGACCGTCTCCTCGAACTGGCTCATCTGGAAGGCCAGCGTCTTGTCAGAACCTATGGCAAACGATGCGCCATCGAAAACCAGCTCGTCCTGGCCGCCAAGCTGGTTGGCATAGATAATCGGCAGTCCGCATTCGATGACCTGGCGGATAACGATCTGGTGGCGGACGTCGACCTTGCCGCGGTAATAAGGCGAGCCGTTCGGGACCAGCAGGATTTCCGCGCCGCTTTCGGCCAGCGTCTCGCAGACGGCAACCTCGCCCCAGATATCTTCGCAGATCGGCACTCCCACGCGCACGCCGCGGAAATTGACCGGCCCCTGGATCTCGGGGCCGGCCTGGAAGACGCGCTTCTCGTCGAACTCACCGTAATTCGGCAGATCGAGCTTGTAGCGTTCGGCAAGGATCTTGCCGCCATCGGCAAAGATGATCGAATTGTGCGTGCCGGTCTTGCGCTTCAACGGCGTGCCGATGACGAAACCCGGGCCGCCGTCGGCGGTATCGCCGGCGAAATCCTCCGCCGCCCGCTCGCAGGCCTTCAGGAAGGCGGGCTTCAGCACCAGATCCTCAGGCGGATAGCCGGCAAGGAAAAGCTCGGTAAACAGCACGAGGTCGGCGCCTTGGCGGGCGGCATCCGCCCTCGCCTCGCGTGCCTTGGCAAGATTGCCGGCGACGTCGCCGACCGTCGGATTGAGCTGGGCGACGGCGATGCGCAATATGTCTGGAGCGGTCTTGTCTGTCATGCCCGTGGGTTTAGCGCGGCAAAATTCGTCGAGCAATGGCGTTCGTTTGGACCAAACAGTCGATCCTATTCGCCCATATATTCGCGCAAGGCTTCCGGCGGATGGTTCTCGCCGATCGACATTGCCAGAATGCGCGAAATGTGCCGGCGCGGCAGCCCGGTTTCCGCCGCCCAGGCGTTTATCTGTACTTGGATCTTGTCCAGGTCCTTCTTCGATGTCGGGCTCTGCGCGATGTCGAGCCCGGCGTCGCGCAGCGCTGCCGCCATGTCGGCCGAGACGATGAAGGCGTCCCACTCCAGCCAGCGCAGAAAATACTGGCCGGTATTGCCGCCGAGCCGGCTGCCATGCTTGCCGAGATAGGCCATCAATCCGACCTGGTCATCCGCCGGCCAATTGGCCAGGAACTTGCCGAAGCTGCCATGCTCCTTCGACACGCGCTCGACGAAGGCTGCGTTGTCGCGTACGGATTTGATCTTCTGCGGATTGCGGACGATGCGCTTGTCGAATGTGAGATCGTGCCAGAAATCGTCAGGCTGGAACAGCAGCCGCTTCGGCTCGAAGCCAAGAAATGCTTCCTCGAAACCCGGCCATTTCTGCTCGATGACGCGCCAGACAAAGCCGGCGGCAAAAACCCGCTCGGCCATGGTCGACAGGATCCGGTCGTCCGTAATCTTTGCCACCTCGGCATTGTCGGGCATAGGACCCAGCAGCGACGTCAGCGCTGCCTCACCGCCTTTGCGCTTCGCTGCACGGGCGCGAATTTTCTGAAAATCCACCATTGTTTCCTGACCCCATCGCGTCAATCTACCACTTCCCGTAGGAACCGGCAGCGTCTACCTCATCGCGGACGACGGAGGCGACGATGAACAAAACGATCGAGGACCTGGCAAGCCGCTGGCTGAAGCGAAAGCCGGACGGCCTCAGCGCGCTCGAAAGCCGGGTACTGCAATCTACGCTCGAGCGCACCACGATCTCCAAGGACACCAACAAGGCCGTCGCCTTTCACCAGACGTTTGGAGATCGCCTGGCCGACACCATCGCCCGGATCGGCGGCTCTTGGTCCTTCATCCTGGCATTCATTGGCTTCCTGATCCTGTGGACGGCAGGCAATGTCTGGCTCTTGTCGCGCGCCGCCTTCGATCCCTATCCCTTCATCTTCCTCAATCTCGTGCTTTCCATGGTTGCCGCCCTGCAGGCGCCAGTGATCATGATGGCGCAAAACCGCCAGACGGAGCGCGATCGAATCGACGCCGCCCACGACTATGAGGTTAATCTCAAGGCCGAGATCGAGATCATGGCGTTACACGAAAAGCTCGACGAACTGCGCCACAGCCAGATCATCGGCATGCGAGACGAGATCGCCCGGCTGGCCGAGCAGGTGAAGCGCATCGACGACATTCTGTCGAAGCAGCGAACGTCTTCATGACGGAAGTCATCCATCGTCTCATTGAGCAATATGGATTGGTCGCGGTTTTTCTGGGCTGCGTCGCAGAGGGCGAAAGCGCCGCAATTCTTGGCGGTTTTTTTGCGCATCAGCATGTCTTCATCCCGTGGCAGGCGTTTCTCGCAGCCGCGCTCGGCGCCTTCGGTGGCGACACGTTCTTCTTCATCTTGGGACGGAGCTTCGCCGACCATAAATTCGTGATCAGGCTCCGAGCCCGGCCGGGCTTCAGCCACGCCTACCGCCTTGTCACCTCTCATCCCAACATTTTCGTGCTGTCGAACCGCTACATCTATGGCCTCCGCCTGGTCGGCGGCATCGCCGCCGGGCTGTCGGGCATTGCGGCGGCGCGCTTCGTCATCCTCAACGCCATCTCATCGGTGGTCTGGGCGGCACTGTTCTGCACTGTCGGTTATGTCTTCGGGCTGGGCGCGGAGCACATCGTCGGCCAAGCGCTGGCTCGTCACGAGCGATTACTGATCGCTCTGGCAATCGGCCTCGTTGTGGCCATCCTCGGCTGGCTCGCGGCCCATATCGTCGCCAAGAAGGAACTCCACAAGGGAAGCTGATCGTCAATCAATGCCGAGCGCACGATCACCCTTCTCGAGGATCAGCGGAATGATCAGGTCTTCCTCGTCGGCAAGATGCCGGGTCAACATGGCGATCAACCGGCCGTTCTCGTCGGCATAGGCATCGGCGGCGAAACGCTGTTTGTCTTCGCTCTCCTGAAGCGTGCGGATGAAGGCATTTGCCGCCTCGGCATTGCGCTCCAGTCCCTCATGGATTGTGTGGTGATCGGCATCGAGAATCTCGAAGCCGCGCTTCAGACGGGTCTCGGCCCTGGCGAAGACCGGGAAATAATGATGGTCCTCGACATTGTGATGGCCGTCGAGATTGCCGAGGAAATGGTTGAGGCGCGGCGCGAACCAGCGCGCGAATTCCGGCGCGTTCAGCCTACTTTCTCGATAATCGCCGATACCATTGGTGAGCATGCCGCCAAGCTCGCGGAACATGTCGTGCCGCTGCAGCCACATATTGGCTATGCCGTGGATATTGGCATGCGCCTGCCAGTCCTCGCGCGGATATTTTTCGACCAGCCAGTGCAGATCGTCCGGCAGGCCGTCACGTTCAAGCAACAGAAATCCGGTGGTATCGGCCATGTCGGGCCCCTCAGTTGACCGGCATGTAGTGTCTGAAACGTCAGATCGGTACCCCGAGGATCCGCTCGATGACGGCGACGCCCCATACCCCGGCAGCGATCACCACCGAAATCAGCACCGCCAGCGAACCGCAATCCTTGGCCAGTTGGATATCGACGTTGAATTCGCGGCTGAACGCGTCGCATGCCGCCTCGATGCCGGTGTTCAGCACCTCGATCATGATCATGAGCAGCACCGCGCCGATCAGCAACGCATAGCCGCGCCACGATTCCGAAAGGAACCAGCCGAGCGGCAAGGCAAGCACGAGCAGCGTCAGCTCCAGCTGGAAGGCCTCCTCGCCGGCGGCCAGTTTGCGAAACGCCCGCACCGAATTGTAAAAAGCGTCGATCAGTCGCTGCATGCCAAAACCCTTCGGAATCACCGGCAGGGGATAGCGCAATGGCTGGACCAAGGGAATAAGGCGGCCTCTGCAAAGAATCAGCCGTCTGCCACCTTGATCGACGGCGTCGACTTCTCGAACTGCGGCAGCCCGTCATCGATGGCGTAATAATCGCCCTTGTCGCCGACGAAGATATGACATTCGCCTTGGAGCCTGGTTGGCGCGTCGAACAGCCCTGCCATCACCGAAACATAGCCGTCATCGCTCGGCTTCCAGAACAATAGAGAGCCGCATGTCTTGCAGAAGCCGCGCCTGGCGAACGAAGAGGCCTCGTACCAGGTGATGCTCTCCGCGCCGGCGATTGTAATGTCGCGGTCGGCAACGTTGGTCGCCGCATAAAAATGCCCGCTCTGCTTCCGGCACTGCGAGCAATGGCAGTAGATGACACCGCGTAGCGGTCCTCGTGTCTTGAACCGCACTGCCCCGCACAAGCATGATCCGGTGTGACTGTCAGCCATGTCGGCCTCCCGATGCAATTGCCATCGCCTGGCAGGATTCCAGTTTTGCGCGCGTTAGGCACGAGCAAATGCGACACCGGCGGGATTGAATACAAAAAGCGCCGGTTTTCGCCCGGCGCTTCTTCAACGACATCAAAGTTCAGATCATATCAGCCGTTAACGGCCTGCTTGTGCTGGACCGGATGGCTCTTCTTGAGCAGATCGGACACCAGGAACGCCAGCTCGATCGCCTGATCGGCATTGAGGCGCGGATCGCAATGGGTGTGGTAGCGGTCCTGCAGTTCTTCGGCGGTGATGGCGCGGGCACCACCGGTGCACTCGGTGACGTTTTTGCCGGTCATCTCGATGTGGATGCCGCCCGGATGCGTGCCTTCGGCGCGGTGCACCTCGAAGAAGGTCTGCACTTCCTTCAGGATGCGGTCGAACGGCCGTGTCTTGTAGCCGGCGGCCTCGATCGTATTGCCGTGCATTGGGTCGGACGACCACACCACGCTGCGGCCTTCCTTCTGCACCGCGCGCACCAGTTTGGGCAGATGGTCGGCAACCTTGTCGGAGCCGAAGCGGGCGATCAGCGTCAGCCGGCCGGGCTCGTTCTCCGGATTGAGCAGGTCGATGAGCTGCAACAGGCCATCCGGCGTCAGCGACGGACCGCATTTCAGCCCGAGCGGGTTCTTGATGCCGCGGCAATATTCGACATGCGCATGGTCGGGTTGGCGCGTGCGATCACCGATCCAGATCATGTGGCCAGAGGTGGCGTACCAGTCGCCGGAGGTCGAATCGACGCGGGTCAGCGCCTCCTCGTAGCCGAGCAGCAACGCTTCGTGGCTGGTGTAGAAATCCGTCTCGCGCAGCGCGTAATTGGTCTCCGAGGTGATGCCGACGGCCTTCATGAAGTCCATCGTCTCGGTGATGCGGTTGGCGAGCGACTCGTATTTCTCGCCCTGCGGGCTGTCGGACACGAAGCCGAGCATCCATTGATGCACGTTCTCCAGGCTGGCGTAGCCGCCCTGGGCGAAGGCACGCAACAGGTTGAGCGTCGCCGCCGACTGGCGGTACGCCATCTCCTGTCTTGCCGGATCTGGAATGCGCGACTTGGCGTCGAACTCGATGCCATTGATGATGTCGCCGCGATAGCTCGGCAGCGTCACACCGCCCTTGGTCTCATTGTCGGACGAGCGCGGCTTGGCGAACTGGCCGGCGACACGGCCGACCTTCACCACCGGCTGGGCGCCGGCGAAGGTCAGCACCACCGACATCTGCAGGAAGACCCGGAAGAAGTCGCGGATATTGTCGGCGCCATGCTCGGCGAAGCTCTCGGCGCAATCGCCGCCCTGCAGAAGGAATGCGTCACCGGCAGCGACGGCTGCAAGCTGCTTCTTCAGCTTGCGTGCCTCACCTGCAAAAACCAACGGCGGAAACGTGGCAAGCTGGGCTTCCGTGTTCCTCAGCGCGGCAAGATCCGGATAGGCAGGAACCTGCTGGATCGGCTTGGCTCTCCACGAATTCGGCGACCATTTCGTCATCGAAGCACCTAACGCTCTTTCACACGGACGCCATCGCCCGCCAATCCGCCCCATATGGGGTCGCGGCTCCATACACGAAGCCGATTTCCTATTCTAGACCGGAAGTGGTCGCGTGGCGAATGAGCACGGCACTGCGAAAGTGCCGATGCGGCTGTGCCCAGAGCACCAGCCACGCGCTGCTACGCCGCCTTCTCCACCAGCCGCGCCAGCTGCGTCATGACAACCGCTGAGCCAGCCAGCCGCTTCTCGGGCGTCGCCCAGTCACGGCTGAAGACGACGCTCTGGTCGGGTCGGATCTTGGCCAGCGAGCCCTGTTCGCCGATGAGCTTGACCAGCCCGACCGGATTGGGGAATTCCCGCTTGCGGAAATGGACGACGACACCTTTCGGCCCGGCGTCGAGCTTCTCCACGTTGGCCTTGCGGCAAAGCGCCTTGATGAAGACGATCTTCAACAGATGCTTTACCTCTTCCGGCAACGGTCCGAACCGGTCGATCAGCTCGGCGCCGAAAGCATCGATCTCTTCCGTATTTTCGAGATCGCCAAGACGGCGATAGAGCGCCAGCCTGAGCTGCAGATCCGGGACGTAGCTTTCCGGGATCATCACCGCCGTGCCGACGGCGATCTGCGGCGACCAGCCGCCGTCCTGCACCTCGCCGGAATCCTTCACTTCGGCCACCGCCTCCTCCAGCATCTGCTGGTAGAGCTCGAAGCCGACCTCCTTGATGTGGCCCGACTGCTCTTCGCCAAGCAGATTGCCGGCGCCGCGGATGTCGAGGTCGTGGCTGGCCAGCTGGAAACCGGCGCCTAGCGTATCGAGCGATTGCAGCACTTTCAGCCGACGCTCGGCTGTATCGGTTAGCTTGCGGTTGGCGGGCAGAGTGAACAGCGCATAGGCGCGCACCTTCGAACGGCCGACGCGGCCACGCAACTGATAGAGCTGAGACAGGCCGAACATGTCGGCGCGGTGTACGATCAGCGTATTGGCGGTCGGTATATCGAGGCCGGATTCGACGATGGTGGTCGACAAAAGCACATCGTACTGGCCGTCATAAAAGGCATTCATGATATCGTCGAGCTCGCCGGGCGGCATCTGGCCGTGGGCCACCGCCACTTTCAGCTCAGGCACGGATTCGCGCAGGAAATCATGGATTTCCGTGAGATCGCTGATACGCGGTACGACGTAGAAGGAATGGCCGCCACGGTAGCGCTCGCGCAGCAGCGTCTCGCGGATGACCAGCGGATCGAAAGGGGAGATGAAGGTACGCACGGCCATGCGATCGACCGGCGGCGTGGCGATCAGCGACAGCTCACGCACCCCGGTCAAGGCAAGCTGAAGCGTTCGCGGGATCGGCGTCGCCGACAGCGTCAGAACGTGGACGTCGGTCTTGAGATCCTTCAGCCGCTCCTTGTGCTTGACGCCGAAATGCTGCTCCTCGTCGATGATCAGCAGGCCGAGATTCTTGAACGAGATCGAGGAGCCGAGCAGTGCGTGCGTGCCGATGACAATGTCGACTTGGCCTTCGGCGACGCCCTTCTTGGTCTCGGCCAGTTCCTTGGCGCCGACCAGCCGCGAGGCCTGGGCGACGCGGATCGGCAGGCCGGAGAAGCGCTGCGAGAAGGTCTTGAAATGCTGGCGCGACAACAATGTCGTCGGCACCACCACCGCGACCTGAAAGCCTTCCATCGCCGCGATGAAGGCGGCACGAAGCGCGACTTCGGTCTTGCCGAAGCCGACATCGCCGCAGATCAGCCGATCCATCGGCTTTCCAGCGCCCAGATCACCCATGACCGAATCGATTGCCGTTTGCTGGTCGTCGGTTTCTTCATAGGGGAAACGCGCCGCAAACTCGCCATAGAGGCCTTCCGCCGGCACCAGCGCCGGTGCGGCCCGCATTTGTCGCTCGGCGGCGATGCGGATCAGCTCCCCGGCCATGTCGAGCAGACGTTTCTTCAGCCGTGCCTTGCGCGATTGCCAGGCGCCGCCGCCAAGCTTGTCGAGCGTCGCCTCGGCCGAATCCGAGCCATAGCGCGACAGCAGCTCGATGTTTTCCACCGGCAAGAACAGCCGATCGTCGCCGGCATAGTGGATTTCAAGGCAATCGTGCGGCGCACCGACCGCCTCGATGGTGCGCAGCCCGATGAAGCGGCCAATGCCATGGTCGGCATGCACGACGATATCGCCTGAAGACAATGCCGAAGCCTCGGCGATGACGTCGGACGCGCGCTTCTTGCGCTTCGAGCGCCGGATCAGCCGGTCGCCGAGAATGTCCTGCTCTGCGACGACGACCAGTTTCTCGGTCTCGAAGCCGGATTCGAGCGGCAGCACGGCCAGGGCCGCCTGCCCTGGCTCAAGCCTTTCGGCTTCGGCAAGCGTCGCCACCGGCTCCAGATTGCCAAGGTGATGCTCGACCAGGATCTGGCCGAGCCGGTCGAGCGAACCTTCAGTCCAGCCGGCGACGACGACACGGCGGCGTGTAGCGCGCTCGTCGGAAATGTGTTTGACGACGACGTCGAAGACGTTGGCGTTAGGGTCGGCGCGTTCCTCGACGAAGCTGCGGCCATGGCGCGAGCCGGCATGGAACACCTTTTTCGCACCGGCATCGGGCGCGTCGAAGGAGGTGAAGTCGATCGCTTCGCGCGGACCAAGCGAGGCAATCAGGTTCTCGGGCGACAGATAAAGCTGATCCGGCGACACCGGCTTGTAGGGCACGGCATCCTTCAAGGCGCCGTCGGCCTGTTTTTTTCGCGCCTCGTAATGATCGAGGATCAGAGTGTGGCGCTCGGCCAGTGCCTCATGCGCCAGATGATCAAACACCACGGGCGCATCCGGCAGGTAATCGAACACGGTTTCCAGCCGCTCATAGAAGAACGGCAGCCAGTGCTCCATGCCGGCAAACCGCCTGCCCTCGCTGACCGCCGCATAGAGCCCATCGTCGCGGGAGGGCGCGCCAAAGGCTTCGATGTAGGCGCGGCGGAAGCGGCTGATGGTTTCCGGCGTCAGCGCCACCTCGCTCATCGCCTGCAGCGCCATCGATTTGCGTTGGCCGATGGTGCGCTGGGTTGCGGTGTCGAAGACGCGGATCGATTCCAGCGTATCGCCGAAGAAATCGAGGCGCAGTGCCTCCGTCCAGCCGGGCGCGAAGAGATCGAGAATGCCGCCGCGCACCGCAAATTCGCCGATGCCGCGCACCGTCGGCACCCGCTCGAAGCCGGAAGTCTCCAGCCGTGACACCAGCGCGTTCATGTCGATCTGGTTGCCGGGCTTGGCGTGAAAGGTCTGCGCCTCGACGAGTTCCGCCGGCGGAATGCGTTGAAGCAAGGCATTCGCGGTGGTGAGAATGACGGCGCGGTGCGGCTTCTTCGCCAGCGCGATCATCGCTGCCAGCGCATCGAGCCGCCTTGCGGCGGCGTCGGCGCCGGGCGAGACGCGGTCGTAAGGCAGGCAGTCCCAGGCCGGCAGTTCCAGCACCGGCAGGCCCGGCGCGGCAAAGGCAAGCGCCTCGACGATCGCCGGCAGGCGCTGGCCGTCGCGCGCCACGAACAGCACCGGCTTGTCAGGGGCGATCTCGTGCGCAGCCTGCACCAGCGCAAAGGCTTCGTAGCCGTCGGCGACGCCATCGACGATGAACTGGCCGGCGCGGCCTTTCGGCAGACCGATCGTAGGGATAAGGCTCATGGCTACACGTTGTTCAGAAGGTCATCTCCCGGCGCGAAGCCAGGATTTTTTGCAGGACGGTACAGTCGATATCCGCCGGAACCGGGCGTTCGCCAGTGACGAGAGGCAGGAATTCGGTGTCGGGAATGTCGAGGAGCCTCTCATATTGGTCGATTTCGTCGCCGGTCAAGGCGCCGATCTCGGCATCGGCGAAGCTGCCGAGTATAAGGTCCATCTCGCGCATGCCGCGGTGCCACGAACGAAACAGAAGCTTGCGGCGGCGGGCATCGAGGCCCTCGCTTGATCGTTTCGTTCCGGTCATCTTGCAATATCCTTGCCCAGGCGGCGCATATAGCGTGGATAGAAGGCGGTGTCAGCCTTGCGCGACAGTCGCCGCAACATAAGCATGACATCATGCGTCCCTCCCTCCTCGATCCGCTGTTTGTCCCGATCACCTCGCTTGCCGGGGTCGGGCCAAAAGTTGGCGCCCTGATCGAAAAAGTCGTAGCAGCCGACCTCGGCGACCGGGCCGCGCGCGCCGGGGATCTCTTGTTCGTGCTGCCGCATACTGTCATCGACCGCCGCAACCGGCCTGGCATCGCCGGCTCGGCGGAAGGCGCCATCGTTACGCTCGACGTCCGCATCGACCGCCACCAGCCGCCGCCACGCGGCAACAGGTCGGTCCCGTACCGGGTCTACGCCCATGACGACACCGGCGAGATCGCGCTGACCTTCTTCCATGCCCATGCCGCCTATCTCGAAAAAGCAATGCCCGTAGGCGAGCATGTCGTCGTCTCCGGCCGCATGGAATGGTTCAACGGCCGCCCGACCATGGTTCACCCCGACCATATCGCACTTGCCGGTGACGCGGAAAACCTGCCGCTGGTCGAGCCGGTCTATCCGCTGACCGCCGGGCTCTCGGGCAAGGTGCTGCGCCGGGCCATCGGCCAGGCGCTGGCCCGCCTGCCGGTGCTACCCGAATGGCAGGACGGTGAGTTCCGGCGCCGCCATGCCTTTCCTGCTTTCAGCGATGCGCTCAACCGCATCCACAATCCTGCCGACCCGATCGACGTCTCCGTCGACGGCGCAGCGTGGCGGCGCCTTGCCTATGACGAGTTCTTGGCCGGCCAGGTATCGCTGGCGCTGGTGCGGGCCAAGGTCCGCCGATTATCTGGCCGGCCATTGGTCGGCGACGGCCGCATAGTCGAACAACTGCGCGTGGCACTCCCCTATTCGCTGACCATGTCGCAGGAAATGGCGCTTGCCGAAATCAACGCCGATCTCGGTGACCCCGAACGCATGCTGCGCCTTTTGCAGGGCGATGTCGGCTCCGGCAAGACGGTGGTCGCGCTGCTTGCCATGGCGCGTGCCGTCGAGGCCGGCGGCCAGGCGGCATTGATGGCGCCGACCGAAATCCTGGCGCGCCAGCATCTGGCAACAATTGCGCCGTTGGCGGAACGGGCCGGCCTGCGTGTCGCCGTCCTCACAGGTCGCGAAAAGGGCCGCGAGCGTGCCGACACGCTGACCGGGCTGGCCAATGGTGACATCGACATCGTCGTCGGCACCCATGCGCTGTTCCAGGAAACGGTGACGTTCAGTGACCTCGTGTTCGCCGTCGTCGACGAGCAGCACCGTTTCGGCGTCCATCAGCGCCTTGCCATTACCGCCAAGGGCGATGCGCCCGACATGCTGGTGATGACAGCAACGCCGATACCGCGGACGCTGGTGCTGACTGCATTCGGCGACATGGATGTGTCGAAGCTGACGGAAAAGCCGGCCGGCCGCCAGCCGATCCGCACCGTCACCTTGCCGCTTGAACGGCTCGACGAACTGATCGGACGCATGCTCGACGCCGTCGCCGATGGCCAGAAAATCTACTGGATCTGTCCGCTGGTCGAGGAATCCGAGGAGATCAAGCTGATGTCGGCCGAGGACCGTTTTGCCTCGCTGAAGCCGCTGTTCGGCGACCGCGTCGGCCTGGTGCATGGTCGCATGAAAGGCGCCGACAAGGACGAGGCGATGCGCGCCTTCAAGCAGGGCGACACCCGTATCCTGATCGCCACCACCGTCATCGAGGTCGGCGTCGATGTGCCGGACGCGACGATCATGGTCATCGAGCATGCCGAGCGTTTTGGCCTCGCCCAACTGCACCAATTGCGCGGCCGGGTCGGGCGTGGCGACAAGCCTTCATCGTGCGTGCTGCTCTACAAGGATCCGCTCGGCGAGACGGCAAAACGCCGTTTGTCGGTAATGCGCGAGACCGAGGACGGCTT
Organism: Mesorhizobium sp. M1169; assembly: GCF_040318345.1. Classification (NCBI taxonomy): domain Bacteria; kingdom Pseudomonadati; phylum Pseudomonadota; class Alphaproteobacteria; order Hyphomicrobiales; family Phyllobacteriaceae; genus Mesorhizobium; species Mesorhizobium sp. M1169. Next base: position 132,415 of record NZ_JAMYME010000011.1, read on the forward strand.
CCGTATCGCCGAAGAGGATCTGAAGCTGCGCGGCGAAGGCGAGTTGCTCGGCACCCGCCAGTCCGGCACGCCGGGCTTCCAGGTGGCGCGCATCGAGGCGCATGCCGACCTGCTCGAGGCCGCTCGCGACGATGCGCGGCTGATCCTGTCGCGCGATCCGGAATTGCAGTCCGAACGCGGCACGGCGCTGCGCCTGTTGCTCTATCTGTTCGGCCGCGACGAGGCCGTGCGGCTCCTGCGTGCCGGCTGAGGCATCGTGTCGAGCGGCGGATTGGCAAGCGCGCCGTGGATCTGCTCGCCATTCACCGTCACCATTTTGACCGCCGGCGCCACCAGGCCGGCCGACACGATCAGCTTGGCTCCGTCCTCGATTGTCATGTCGAGCAGCACAATGTCGGATTTCGGCACATACATCAGAAAGCCCGTCGTCGGGTTGGGCGTACATGGCATGAATACGGCAATCAGCGGATCGCCTTCCCGGTCGAGCTTCTGGTTGATCTCGGTTTCCTTCCCGCTGGCGACGAAGACCAGCGACCAGACCCCTTTGCGCGGATATTCGACCAACCCGACCTGGCGGAACATGTCGCCCTTGTTCGACAGCACGGTCTCGAAAATCTGCTTCAGCGAACGGTAGATGCCGCGCACCAGCGGCATGCGGCCAAGCAGGCGCTCGCCGAAATTGACGATGGCGCGGCCAACGATATTGGCGGTCATAAAGCCGATGAAGGTGATGAGGATCAAGGCAACGATCAGCCCAAAACCCGGCACTGGAAACGGCAGGTAGGTGTCCGGATTGTAGCGTACCGGAATGTAGGGTTTCACCCAGGAATCGACCCAACCGATCAGCGACCAGGCAATGTAGGCGGTAATCGCCAGCGGCGCGCAAACGACGAAGCCGGTCAGGAAATAGTTTCTCAGCCGGGTCATGCCTGAGGTCTTGAGAGCATCCGACATGGTTCACCGCAGCGTGTGTTTGCAGCGCGACACTACTGAACCCCAAGGCGCTTTGGAATGGCGAAGTTTTTAAAAGATCAACTATGCCGCGGCTTCCAGCGGTTCGATCTTCTCGAGCTCCGGTGCGAGTTTCTTCGCCTCGGTTTCAAGTTCATAAGCCTGCTGAAAATTCATCCAGAATTCCGGCGTGGTGTTGAAGAGCCTGGCGAAGCGACGCGCGGTATCAGGAGTCAGGCCGATCTCTTCCTTGGCAATGCGTTCGATACGGGTACGAGGAAGATTGAGCTTCTTCGCCAGCGCACCGGCACTCATACCGAGCGGGACGAGATATTCCTCGCGCAGGAACTCTCCGGGGTGAATTGGACGTACGAACTTGAGCATGGTTCAGAGACCTCAAGGGTTTAGGGCAAGTGCCCGCTCAATGGTAGTCGACGATCTCCACCTCTTCGGCGCCAGCGTTGGTCCATTTGAAGCAGGCATTGGTCGTTGATACGAATTGAATGCTGCCCAGCTCTGCTCCCTTCAGGGCTTCAAGGCGATTTCCGGGTGGCGATCGTTCAATTGTCCGGCGTTTTCGATCGCTCGAAGACGACGTTCGCCACGGGCAACCAGATCCGGTGGAAAACCTTTCGGTGCCTTCCCCTCGGCAACCGCTTCCACCGCTTTGCCTTTGAACGAAACGATCAACTTGGACCCTATCGGTAGCCGTTTGGAACCGATCATTCCACCGTTACCGATTTCGCCAGATTGCGCGGCTGGTCGACATCCGTGCCCATGAACACGGCGGTGAAATAGGCGAGCATCTGGATCGGCAGTGCGTAGATGATCGGCGAGATGATTTCCGGCACGTCCGGCAAAACGATCGTCTCCATCGTCTTCACCGTGGCGTGCGCGGCGCCCTTGCTGTCGGTGATCAGGATGATCTTGCCGCCGCGCGCCGCCACCTCCTGCATGTTCGAGACGGTCTTTTCGAAGATACGGTCATGCGGGGCGATGACGATGACGGGCATGTTCTCGTCGATCAGCGCGATCGGGCCGTGTTTCAACTCGCCGGCGGCATAGCCTTCGGCGTGGATATAGGAAATTTCCTTGAGCTTCAGCGCGCCTTCCAGGGCCAGCGGAAAATTGGTGTCGCGGCCGAGATAAAGCACATTCTTGTAGTGCGAGAGGTCGCGCGCGACCTTTTCGATCTGCCCGTCGAGCTTTAGCACCTGGTTCGCATAACGCGGCGCTTCCGACAGCTCGCGTATCAGCGTTTTCTCCTGCTCCTGCGAAATCGTTCCGCGCGCCACGCCCGCCCGCACCGCCAGCGAGGCCAGCACGGAAAGCTGGCAGGTGAACGCCTTGGTCGAAGCGACGCCGATCTCCGGGCCGGCCAACGTCGGCAGGATGACGTCGGATTCGCGCGCCATGGTCGATTCGCGCACATTGACGACCGCGCCGATCTTCATGCCGGCCTTGCGGCAGTAGCGCAGCGACGCCAGCGTGTCGGCGGTCTCACCCGATTGCGAGATGAAGAAAGCGGCATCGTTCTTCGACAGCGGCATCTCGCGATAGCGGAACTCCGAAGCGACATCGATGTCGACCGGCAGCCGCGCATAGCGCTCGAACCAGTATTTGCTGATCAGCCCGGCGAGATAGGCGGTGCCGCAGGCCGAGATCGCCAGCCGGTCGATCTTGGCGAAATCGAACGGCAGGTCGAGCGGCTTCGAGACGCCGCTGATGAAATCAACATAATGCGCCAGCGTGTGCGAGATCACTTCCGGCTGCTCATGGATTTCCTTTTCCATGAAATGGCGGCGGTTGCCTTTGTCGACCATGAAGCTCGTGCTGAGCGACTGTTGGCGTTTGCGGTCGACCTTGTTGCCGCCCATGTCGAAGATATCGACCTCGTTGCGGCGCACCACCGCCCAGTCGCCGTCTTCCAGATAGGTGATCGAATTGGTGAAAGGGGCAAGCGCAATGGCGTCGGAGCCAAGGAACATCTGGCCGTCGCCATGACCGACCGCGAGCGGCGGGCCATTGCGCGCGCCGACGATCAGATCCTCGTCGCCCTTGAACATGATGGCGAGCGCAAAGGCGCCTTCCAGCCGCTTCAGCGCCTTGTGCGCCGCCTCAACCGGCTTCAGCCCCCTGGCCAGTTCGCGCGCCACCAGATGCGCGACGACTTCGGTATCGGTCTGCGAGGTGAAGCTGTAGCCGTCGCGCATCAGCTCGTCGCGCAATTCGGCGAAATTCTCGATGATGCCGTTATGGACGATGGCGACGCCGTCGGAAAAATGCGGATGCGCATTACTCTCGTTCGGAACGCCATGCGTGGCCCAGCGCGTGTGGCCGATGCCGATCATGCCGTCGAGCGGTTCGTCCTTCAGCAGGCGCTCGAGATTGACCAGCTTGCCCTCGGCGCGGCGGCGGTCAAGCCTGCCGTGCTCGATCGTGGCGACGCCGGCCGAGTCATAGCCGCGATATTCGAGCCTTTTCAGCGCATCGACGATAAGCGGCGCGACCGGCGAGTCACCGACAATTCCAACGATACCGCACATGGCGCTTGCCCCCGATTCCGACCTCAAACCCGGCGCTATTTAGAGACTGCCGGGCTGTCGCGAAAAATCACATTCCATTTCGTCCGGTATCAGCCGGACTATCCTGCACAGATGCACCATGACAGGGCGCACTTGCAATCCGGTTACTGCAATTGCTCAGTTTCTCCGCTTATGTATCCTATCTCGGCTCAACGGCTCCAGAAATCAGTCAAAGACATGATGCGGCTATGAACGAACGAATTGACACGGTGACGCTTTGGCGTCCGGTTGGTCCCCGCGAACTGGAGTTGATCCAGAGGGCAGGGATGCGCGCCTTTCCTCCTCGACTTGCCGATCAGCCGATCTTCTATCCGGTTACCAGCGAGGCCTATGCCACCCAGATCGCCCGAGACTGGAACGTGCCCGCGAGCGGATCAGGTTTCGTGACGCGTTTCGAGGTGAGTCGCAGCTTTCTGGACCGTTACAGCGTCCAGCATGCCGGCAGCCGGGCGCATCTGGAATACTGGATTCCGGCCGAAGACCTGTCGGCCTTCAACGATGCAATCGTTGGCGAAATCCAGCTTGTCGCCGAGTTCCGCTAGTCTACCCTTTTTTGCGGGCCGCCGCGGCCTGAGAAAAACGCTCTCGCAACTCCTTGCCCTTGCCGGGTAGAGTCCGCTGGCGGGCGCGGCCGAAAGCCAGCGCATCGTCGGGTACGCTTTCGGTAATGACGCTGCCCGAGGCGATGTAGCCGCCCTTGCCGATGGACACCGGCGCCACCAGCGAGGAGTTCGAGCCTATGAAGGCGCCCTCGCCGATATCGGTGAAGAATTTCGAATAGCCGTCATAATTGCAGGTGATGGTGCCGGCGCCGATATTGGCGCCGGCACCGATGCGGGCATCGCCGATATAGGTCAGATGGTTGACCTTCGCGCCCTCCTCGACGATCGCCTGCTTGACCTCGCAGAAATTGCCGACCTTGGCCTTGGTTCTCAGATCGGCCCCGGGCCGCAGCCGCGCGAACGGCCCGACATCGCAATTCGACGCGATGGTGGCGCCTTCGATATGGCTGAAGGCATGGATCTTGGCCCCCGTCGCGATTTTCACGCCCGGCCCGAACCAGACATTGGGTTCGACGACCGTATCGGCGCCGATCTCGGTGTCGTGCGAGAAGAACACAGTTTCGGGCGCGATCAGCGTAACGCCAGAAAGCATCGCCTCGCGCCGCCGGCGCTGCTGCCAGATACCTTCCGCCTGGGCAAGCTCGGCACGGTTGTTGATGCCGAGCGCGTTCTCGAAACTGGCTTCGGTGGCGACGACATCAAGTCCCTGCGCAGCGGCGATCTCGACGATGTCGGTGAGATAATACTCGCCCTTGGCGTTCTTGCTGCCGACTTGATCGAGCAGCTTCAGCGCGTGCCTACCGGCGACCGCCATCAGCCCGCCATTGCAGAAGGTGATCTTTTTCTCCTCGTCCGAGCAGTCCTTCTCCTCGCGGATGGCCACGAGCTTGCCGGCCTTTTCGATAAGCCGGCCGTAGCCCGAAGGATTTTCCGTACGGAAGCCGACCACGACGACGGCCGCACCTTCCGCCAGCTTCAGCCTCGCCGCCGCGAGCGCTTCCGGATCGATCAACGGCGTGTCGCCAAACATCACCAAGATATCGTCATAACCTTTTGATATTGCTGCACGCGCGGCAAGCACGGCGTGCGCGGTGCCGAGACGTTTTTCCTGAACGAAAGCCTCGGCCTTCGGCGCAAACTTGAGTGCAGCCTTGCGCATCTCATCGGCGCCATGGCCGATCACCAGCGCCAATTCGCCGCTGCCGGCGGCTTCGGCAGCCTTGACGACATGGGCAACCATCGGCAGGCCCGCGATTGTGTGCAGCACTTTCGGCACTGCACTCTTCATGCGCGTGCCTTCACCGGCGGCGAGGATGACGGACAGGCAGGATCTCTGGCTCATGGGGACAGCAACCGTTGAAAGGGGTCTGGAATCGAAGCGTTAGTAGCACCGGCGCCATGCTGCACCAATGCGGTTAAATTCCGGTGAGACGGTGGAACCTCCAACCCGCGACACGCTCAAGCCGATCGGCTCAGGCGGCTTCCGCCTCGTTGCGTGATGCGAAGCTGGGGGCTCGGCCACGGCCGTATTGCCGTGGCGAACAGTTCATGACCCGCTTGAAGGCTGTGCTGAAGGCGCTTTCGGATTCGTAGCCGAGCGAAAGCGCTATGACGGCGACGGGATCGCTGGAATTCGTCAGCCGGTCGCCAGCCAGCAGCATTCGCCAGCGCGTCAAATAGTCCATCGGCGACGCGCCAACCGTCTCCTTGAATCTGAGCGCAAAGGTCGATCGCGACATGCCGGCCCGTTCCGCCAGTTCCTGTAGCGTCCAGCCATGCGCCGGATCGTCATGCATGGCGCTGATCGCCGCGCCGATCTGTTTGTCCGCGAGGGCAAAGAGCCAGCCGATGCCACCTTTCAATCCTTCCGAAAGATGCAGCCGCAGCGCCTGAACCAGCATCATGTGGGCGAGGTGCTGGATCATCAGAAAGCCGCCCGGCTGCGGCTCGCGCAGCTCCTGCATCATCCGCTCCACAGACCAGCGCAGCGCCGACTGGTCCGACTCTTTGCGGATATGCACAATGGCTGGCAGCATCCGCAACAGCATGCCGGCATGATTGCCGCCAAGCGCGAAGCGGCTGCTGACCAGAAAGAAATCACCACCGCCATTGTGGGTCACGACACCGCCGGCTCGCGCAGGCGGAAAAATCTTGACGGCTTCAACAGGCGTCAAGCTCATGTCGCTTGCAAGGCGGAAAGGCCGTCCACTCGGCAGCAGGAAGCAGTCTCCCGTCTCAAGGCGCACTGCGTCAGCAACGCCCTCCACAGACAGCCAGCACCGGCCGGAGACCACCGCTCCGGTCTTGATGCTTTGCTGCTGGTCGGGGAATCGACCATTCACCACCAGCATCGAAACCGGCCGACATATAGTTTCGCGGCTTCAGCAGCGAGAGCACATCTGAAAGGGGATCCACAGGTCATTCCGGACGATTGCGAAGATAATACGGACTTTACCGCATAGATCGTATTTTCTCAAGCGCCTATCACGACACAACTGAGCCGCGAAAATGGTCGTGGCCAGAAACGAACAAGGAGAAGTCGTGATGCGTGTTTTCGTTACCGGAGCGACCGGATTCGTCGGTTCTGCCGTCGTTCAAGAACTCATCGGCGCCGGCCATCAGGTGCTCGGCCTCGCCCGCTCGGCGGCGTCGGCCAAGTCGCTTGCAGCCACCGGAGCCGAGGTGCATCGAGGTGACCTCGAAGCCCTCGAAAGCCTCAGCAGGGGCGCAGCGGCAGCTGATGGAGTGATCCATACCGGCTTCAACCACGACTTCTCGAAATTCGCGCAAAATTGCGAGATGGACCGGCGCGCCATCGAGGCCTTGGGCGGTGCACTCGAAGGCTCCGAGCGGCCCCTGCTCGTCACCTCCGGGACCGCGCTCCAGGCGCGGGGCCGTATCGCGACCGAGGAAGATGCGCCTGTCCCATCTTCCGCTTCGTATCCCCGCGCCTCCGAAGCGACAGCCGCCGCGCTGGCGGCACGCGGCGTGCGCGCGTCGGTTGTGCGCCTTCCTCCGTCGGTCCATGGCCAAGGCGACCACGCTTTTGTTCCTATTCTCATCGACCTCGCTCGCAAGAAGGGCGTGTCGGCCTATATCGGCGAAGGGCTCAATCGCTGGCCTGCCGTGCATCGGTTCGATGCCGCCCGCGTTTACCGGCTTGCGCTCGAGCATGGAGCCGATGGCGGGCGATATCACGCGATCGCCGAAGAAGGCGTGCCGTTCAAGGACATCGCCGGCGTGATCGGCCGGCGCCTGAACGTGCCGGTCGTCGCCAAGTCCGCGGAAGAAGCCGCCGATCATTTTGGCTGGTTCGCTATGTTCGCGGCGATGGATGTCCCGACCTCGAGCGAACGGACCCAGGCGCTGCTGGGGTGGCAGCCGAGCGGACCCGGGCTGATCGCTGATATCGACCAGCCGGGCTATTTCGAAGGCTGAACAGACCCATGTCGGGCGGCAAACCTATCCCAATTGCCCCAGCACCGGAAAATTCTCGAGCAACCAATAGGACACCGCCTGCACGCCGCCGGTCAGGAAAAACACGCCGGCGACCACCAGCAACGCGCCGATGGCCTTTTCGACGCGGCCGAGATGGACGCGGAATTTCCCGAGAAAGCGCATGAAGGCGCCTGAAAACAGCGCCGCAACGAGGAAGGGAATACCGAGGCCGAGCGAATAGGCGGCGAGCAGCAGCGCGCCCTCGCCCACCGTCTCGCGGCCGCCGGCAAGCGTCAGGATCGGCCCCAGCACCGGGCCGATACAGGGCGTCCAGCCAAAGGCGAAGGCCAGGCCCATGACGTAAGCGGCGATCAGGCTGGCCGGCTTGCCTTGTGACTGGAAGCGCGCCTCGCGTGAAAGCAAAGGGATGCGCAGTACGCCGAGGAAATTCAGCCCCATCAGGATGATCAGCACGCCTGCCGCCATTGCCAGCGGCTCCTGCCAGACTCGCAGCAAATGGCCGATGGTCGAGGCGCCGGCGCCGAGCGCGACGAAGACGGTCGAGAAGCCGAGCACGAAGGCGATTGAGGAATTAATCAGCGCGCCTCGCGCGCCGGCCTTTGCCGTAATGCCGGCCTCGCCGCGGAAATCGTCGACCGACACGCCGGCCATATAGCACAGGTAAGGCGGCACCAGCGGCAGCACGCAGGGGGACAGGAAGGAAATTGCTCCCGCCCCGATCGCACTGACATAGCCGACGTCCAATGCCATTTCCGTCTCCCGATGACTGCGCAGCCATATAGCCGCGACAACAGCCGTCCGCCAATCACCATCGCGTGGCCCCATCACATTGGGTAGCAAGTCGGCGCCCGCCCGGGAAGAAAGGGCAGCCAGGCAGCGTTGATCAAACGAAACTGCGTTGTTCCGCACGCTTTTCGAAATGACCCAGGGAGAAGTCCATGAAAACGATCGCAATTGGCATGGCCGCGCTTTTGCTCGGCACTGCCGCATCCTTCGCTGCCGAGGCGTGGAAGGAAGCGGAGGTCGGCGGCACCAAGATCTACACCGACGCCAGCGGCATGACGCTCTACACCTACGACAAGGACGAGGCAGGCAAGTCGACCTGCTACGACAAATGCGCCGCCAATTGGCCGCCGCTGAAGGCTGACGCCAACGCCAAGGCCGAAGGCGAGTGGACGATCGTCGACCGCACCGACGGCACCAGGATGTGGGCCTACGAAGGTAAGCCGCTCTACACGTTCATCAAGGACAAGAAGGCCGGCGACGTGACCGGCGAGGGTCTCGGCGGCGTCTGGCATATCGCCAAGGCCGACTAGGCCTTGAGCTTCTAATCGGCTGTAACAGGCGGTAACACGGCTGGTCGCTGGGAACTCGACCCAACCGCCCCGGCGGCCAGCTTTTCAGCACGGTACTTCCTTGCGACTGTCCGAGCAAAATGCCGGGCTACCGATTGCGCGCTTCACAGCATCTGTTCAAGCAGGGCTGGCGCGTGCTCGATGTTTCTCTTATATCCGCGGAGAGTTTGTCCCGTTCTCCAGGATCAATTGCCGGGTTTGTCCAGCGATAGGCTGCTCATTTCCCTTGTCCAGGATTGCGGAAATCGCATGGCGCGCCGTTGGGTTGCGCATTCGGTACAGGGCCGCATTTTGACTGCTTGGCCTTGACCGGATGCAAAAGCGCGGCCATGTGAGCGACACATTGAACGAGATTTCGTCGCGCGCAGCGGAATTCTTCTGCCGCATCACAACTGATATGAGACCGTATGGACGTCGTCGTCGTCGAATCGCCGGCCAAGGCGAAGACAATCAACAAGTACCTCGGCAAGAACTACAAGGTTCTGGCCTCGTTCGGCCATGTCCGCGATCTGCCGGCCAAGGATGGCTCGGTGCGTCCGGATGAGGACTTTGCCATGTCCTGGGCCGTCGACACCGCGTCTGGAAAGCGTCTCGCCGATATCGCCAAGGCGGTCAAGGACGCCGACGGGCTGATCCTCGCCACCGATCCGGACCGCGAGGGCGAAGCGATCTCCTGGCATGTCCTGGAAGTGCTGAAGCAAAAGCGCGCGTTGAAGGACAAGCCGGTCAGCCGCGTCGTCTTCAACGCCATCACCAAGGCGTCCGTGCTGGAGGCGATGGCCAATCCGCGCCAGATCGACGCGCCGCTGGTCGATGCCTATCTCGCTCGCCGTGCGCTCGACTATCTGGTCGGCTTCACGCTGTCGCCCGTGCTGTGGCGCAAGCTGCCCGGCGCCCGCTCCGCCGGCCGCGTCCAGTCGGTGGCGCTGCGTCTGGTCTGCGACCGCGAATCCGAGATCGAGCGCTTCATCCGCGAGGAATACTGGCAGGTCGCCGCCATTCTCGGTACGCCGCGCAAGGATAATTTCGAGGCGCGGCTGACCGCCTTCGAGCGCAAGAAGCTGCAAAAGCTCGACATTTCCAACAAGGCGCAGGCCGACGACATCAAAGCGATGCTCGAAGGCGCCAGCTTCAAGGCGGCGTCGGTCGAAGCCAAGCCGACCAAGCGCAATCCCGGGCCGCCCTTCACCACCTCGACGCTGCAGCAGGCAGCCTCATCGGGCCTCGGCTTTTCGGCCAACCGCACCATGCAGGTGGCTCAGCGGCTCTATGAGGGCATGGAGATCGGCGGTGAGACCACCGGCCTGATCACCTACATGCGAACCGACGGCGTGCAGATGGCGCCGGAGGCGATCTCTGCCGCGCGCGATGCGATTGCCAAGGAATTCGGCCCTAAATACCTGCCTGAAAAGCCGCGCTACTATTCCGCCAAGGCCAAGAATGCCCAGGAGGCGCACGAAGCGATCCGTCCGACCGATTTCATGCGCACGCCGGCTTCCGTCAGGCAGTATCTCGACGCTGACCAGGCGCGGCTTTACGAGATGATCTGGAAACGCGCCATCGCCAGCCAGATGCAGCCGGCCGAGATAGAGCGCACCACGGTCGAGGTCGAGGCCATCAACGGCCCGCGCACCGCCGAGCTTCGTGCTGTAGGCTCGGTTGTTCGCTTCGACGGCTTCCTTGCCGCTTACATCGAGCAGAAGGAAGAAGATTCGGAAGACGAGGAAAGCCGCCGCCTGCCCGAGATCCGTGCCGGCGAGCAGCTCACACGCGAGGCGATCAACGCCACCCAGCACACCACCGAGCCGCCGCCGCGTTATTCGGAAGCTTCGCTGATCAAGAAGCTGGAAGAGTTGGGCATCGGCCGGCCGTCGACTTATACGGCGATCCTGAAGACGCTCGAGGATCGTGACTATGTCACCATCGACAAGCGCAAGCTGGTGCCGCAGGCCAAGGGCCGGCTATTGTCGGCCTTCCTCGAAAGCTTCTTCGAGCGTTATGTCGAGTACGACTTCACCGCTTCGCTGGAGGAAAAGCTCGATGAGATTTCCGACGGCAAGCTCGCATGGAAGGACGTGCTGCGCGATTTCTGGAAGGATTTTTCCGGCGCTGTCGCCGACATCAAGGAGTTGCGCGTCACCGACGTCCTCGATGCATTGAACGAGGAACTGGCGCCGCTGGTCTTTCCCGCGCGGGAAGACGGTTCGAACCCGCGCATCTGTCCGAAATGCGGTACCGGCAACCTGTCGCTGAAGCTCGGCAAGTTCGGCGCCTTCGTCGGCTGTTCGAACTATCCCGAATGCTCCTTCACCCGCCAGCTCGGCGACGCCGCCAATCCCAATGGCGAGAACGGCGGTGGTGAAGACGGCACCAAAGTGCTCGGCAAGGACCCCTATACCGCCGAGGAGATCACGCTGCGCAATGGCCGGTTCGGCCCCTATATCCAGCGCGGCGACGGCAAGGATGCCAAGCGCTCCAGCCTGCCCAAGGGCTGGACGGTCGATTCGATCGATCACGAAAAGGCGCTCGCCTTGTTGTCGCTGCCGCGCGACGTCGGCAAGCACCCGGAATCCGGCAAGATGATTTCGGCCGGGCTGGGGCGCTACGGGCCGTTCGTGCTGCATGACGGCACCTACGCCAATCTCGACAGCATCGAGGACGTGTTCTCGATCGGCCTCAATCGCGCCGTCTCGGTGATCGCCGAGAAGCAATTGAAGGGCAAAGGCGGCCGCAATGGCGGCACAGCCGCTGCGCTCAAGGAACTAGGCGAGCATCCTGCCGGCGGCGGCAAAATAGTCGTGCGCGACGGCAAATACGGGCCTTATGTGAATTTCGGCAAGGTCAATGCGACGCTGCCGAAGGGCAAGGATCCGCAATCGGTGACGATCGAGGATGCGGTGGCGCTCATTGCGGAAAAGGAAGCCAAGGGCGGCAACGGTGCCAGGAAGCCCTTCCGCAAAGCGGCCGCGCCTGCGAAGAAACCGGCTGCGGCCAAAAAACCGGCGGCCAGGAAAAAGGGATAGGACGGGTTGGCGCGCAAAGTCTCCGGAAGAAGCCACGGCGATCTGCGCACCGCCGATACCCGTGCCAAGGTCAGGGACAATTACCGGCCTTCACGCGACGAGATACTGCGTTACATCGCCGAAAATCCGGACCGAGCCGGAAAACGCGACATCGCCAGGGCGTTTGCGCTGCGCGGCGAAGACCGTATCTGGCTGAAGGACGTCTTGCGCGACCTGCAGGATGAAGGCCTGCTGACCAAGGAGCGCAAGCGGCTTGCCCGTGTCGGCGCCCTGCCCCACGTCGCGGTGCTCGACATCTTCGGCCGTGACGCCGACGGTGTGCTGCTGGCGCACCCGACCGAAGCGATTGGCAATGGCGAACCTCCGGTCATAGCGATCCGCGTGTCGCGCGGCGGCAATGGCCCGACGCCGGGCATCGGCGACCGCGTGCTGGCCAAGACCTTTCCGACCGACGATCCGGCGGGTCCGGCCTATACGGGCCGGGTGATGAAGATATTCGAGAAGCGCACCGATGCGGTTCTCGGCGTTTTCCGTGTGCTGAAGGACGGCACGTTCCGCATCGAACCGGTGGAAAGGCGTCAGCCGGAGCTGGTCGTCGACAAGGAATTCCAGAACGGCGCCAAGAACGGCGACCTGGTCGAGGTCGAGCCGGCACGGGCCTCGCGCTACGGGCTGCCGCGAGCCAAGGTTCTGGCGGTGTTGGGGTCGCTGACCAGCGAAAAGGCGGTCTCGATGATCGCCATCCACGCACACGACATTCCGCATATTTTCCCCGCCGACGTCATCGCCCAGGCGGAGGCGGTCAAGCCGGCGACGCTTGCCGGCCGCGAGGATTGGCGCGAGCTGCCGCTGCTCACCATCGATCCGGCCGATGCCAAGGATCATGACGACGCGGTGTTCGCCATGCCCGACACCGACGAGAAGAACGCCGGCGGCGTGATTGTCACCGTCGCCATTGCCGATGTCGCTGCATACGTGCGCTATGGCACGGCGCTCGATCGCGAAGCGCTGAAGCGCGGCAATTCGGTCTATTTTCCCGACCGAGTCGTACCGATGCTGCCGGAGCGCATCTCGAACGACCTCTGTTCACTGCGCGAGGGCCAGGATCGTCCGGCGATAGCGGTGCGTATGACTTTCTCGGCCGATGGCCACAAACTCAGACATTCCTTCCATCGCGTCATGATGAAGTCGGCGGCGAAACTCGCCTATCAGCAGGCGCAAGCGGCGATCGACGGCGCACCGGACGACACGACTGGCCCGATCCTCGATACGGTGCTGAAGCCGCTATGGGACGCCTACGCGATCCTGAAGCGCGGCCGCGACACCCGCCAGCCGCTCGAACTCGATCTGCCCGAGCGCAAGATCCTGCTCAAGCAGGACGGCACCGTCGACAAGGTCGTCGTGCCGGAGCGGCTCGACGCGCACAAACTGATCGAAGAGTTCATGATCCAGGCCAATGTCGCCGCCGCCGAGACACTCGAGGCGAAGCGCCAGGCGCTGGTCTACCGCATCCACGATGCGCCCTCGCTCGCCAAGCAGGAATCGCTGCGTGAATTCCTGCAGACGCTCGGCCTGTCGCTGGCGCGCGGCGCGCAAATGCTGCCGAACCAGTTCAACGGCATCCTCGCTCGCGTGCGCGGCGCCGATAATGAGGGGCTGGTCAACGAAGTGGTGCTGCGCTCGCAGAGCCAGGCCGAATATTCGCCCGCCAATATCGGCCATTTCGGCCTCAACCTGAAGCGCTACGCGCATTTCACCTCGCCGATCCGTCGCTATGCCGACCTGATCGTGCATCGTGGGCTGATTGCCGCACTCGGCCTTGGTCCGGGGGGCCTGACGCAGGACGAGGCGGAGCGGCTGGAAGAGGTCTCGGCGCTGATTTCGGCGACCGAGCGGCGCGCGATGGCCGCCGAGCGCGACACGGTCGACCGGCTGATCGCCGCCTATCTCGCCGAGCGCATCGACGACCGTTTCGACGCCCGCATCTCGGGCGTCACCAAATCGGGCCTGTTTGTCCAATTGCCGCAGTACGGCGCGGATGGCTTCATTCCGGTTTCAACCCTGGGCGGCGACTACTATATATACGACGAAACTGCTCGATCGCTTTTCGGAGAACGCACCGGCAAGGGCTATCAGCTTGCTGATCGCGTCGAGGTTCGCCTGATCGAGGTGGCGCCGATGGCCGGCGCGATGCGTTTCGAGATGCTGACCGAGCCCAAGCCGCTGCCCGGCTCCAAACGGTCGTTCCACAAGGCCAAAGGCCGCGCCCGGGCGTCGCAATCGCGTCCAGGCTCGCGCGGCAGGAGACGGTAATGCCAACAGAACTGCAGGTGGAAGAACGGATTTTCGGTGGCGAACATCACTCGGGCCGGACCGCCCGGCCGCTATGGACGGCAATGAAGCGCGGCATGCTCGGCCGCTGCCCGCATTGCGGCGAGGGCAAGCTGTTTCGCGCCTTCGTCAAGACCGTCGACAAATGCGATCATTGCGGCGAGGAGCTCCACCACCATCGCGCCGACGACCTGCCGGCCTATCTCGTGGTCGTCATTGTCGGCCACATCGTGCTCGGGGCCTTCATGGGTGTCGAGGCGACCTCGACGCTGTCTACCTGGCAGCACATCGCCATCTGGGTGCCATTGACCATCATTCTGGCCGTCGTCCTGCTGCAGCCGGTCAAGGGCGCTGTCATCGGCCTGCAATGGGCGTTTTATATGCACGGCTTTGGCGGTGAAGAAGATCTGATCGAGTCGCATCCCGAGGCTTGAAACCGAGGCTGGCGCAATCGGCATGGCTGGACGCCACTTTCGCATCGGAGAAGATTCCGCTAGGTCGACCGCATGGACGTTATGACCAAGGCGGAAGTCGACAAGGTTGAGCGGATCGCGCTCGAGGCCAAGCCTATACGCCCGCGCGACGCCGCGACGCTGATCCTGCTTGACCGCAAAGGCGACGAATTCCTGGTGCTGATGGGCCGCCGCCACGCCGGTCATGCCTTCATGCCGGGAAAATTCGTGTTTCCCGGCGGCCGCACCGATCCGGCCGACAGCCGCATCTCGACAGCCACCGCACTTCATCCCGAGGAAGAAGCGAGATTGACCGCTGGCATCGGTCGCACCAGCCCGGCTCGCGCCCGCGCCATTGCCTTGTCGGCAATCCGCGAAACCTATGAGGAGGCCAGCCTGCTGATCGGTCAAAAAGGCGTGTTCGCAACCGCCAGGCGCGACTGGCAGGGCTTTGTCGAACACGGCGTCATCCCATCACTGCAAGCGCTGCGCTTCGTCGCACGCGCCATCACCCCGCCCAACCGGGTGCGCCGCTTCGATACGCGCTTTCTCGCCGCATGGCGCGACGATGTCGCCGTTGAACGGCCGGGTGGCGGTCCGACCAACGAGTTGGAGGACGTCGTTTGGCTGCCGCTGGCCAAGGCCAGGCAAGCCGATATTCCAGACATCACGCGCACCGTCCTGGAGGAACTGGAAACGCGGCTCGCCTGGGATCCGCTGCTGAGCCCCGGCAGTCCCGTGCCGTTCTACCGGCTTGTCCGCAATCGCTTCGTCCGCGAAATTCTCTAGAGCAGCCAGGCATTCCATGACAGTCGATACCCAGCCGCAGGGCAAGGAACGCGTACACTGGCTGCCGATGGTCGCGGCGATCTCGTCGATCAGCGTCGTCGGCATTGCCATCGGCCTTGGCATGCCGCTGCTCAGCGTGATCCTGGAAACGCGTGGCCATTCCGCGTCGATGATCGGTCTCAACACCGCGGTCGCCGGCCTCGCCTCTATCGCCGGCGCGCCGCTCGCCACCCCGCTTGCCATGCGGTTCGGGGTCGCCTGGACGATGCTTGCCATGATCGCCGCCGGGGCGCTGGCCTTTGTCGGTTTCCATTTCGCGCCAGCTTTCTGGATGTGGTTTCCGCTGCGCGTGCTGCTGCATATCGCGCTGACGGTGCTGTTCATCCTGTCGGAATTCTGGATCAGCACCTCGGCGCCGCCACACCGGCGCGGACTGGTCCTCGGCATCTATGCCACCGTGCTGTCTCTCGGCTTTGCCGCCGGGCCTTGGCTGTTCGCCCATCTCGGCAGCAGTGGCTTCCTGCCCTTCGGCGTTACCATCGCCTTGGTTACGCTCGCTGCCATACCGGTCCTGGCGGCACGCAACGAGAGCCCGACGATCGTCTCGGACGGCGAAACCAGCAATTTCCTGCGTTACATCTGGCTGGTGCCGACGGCGACCGCGGCCGTGCTGGTGTTCGGCGCGGTCGAGACCGGCGGCTTTGCACTGTTCCCGGTCTACGGTAGCCGCATAGGCTACTCAGAGGCGGACGCCGCCCTTTTGCTCACCATGATCGGGCTTGGCAACGTGCTGTTGCAGATCCCGATCGGCATGATCAGCGACCGCGTAAGCGACCGTCGCTATCTGCTGATGGCCTGTGCCACCGTCGGGCTTGCCGGCACGGTCTTCATGCCGTACTTCGCGCAGAACTGGCATTTGATGGCAGCGCTTCTGTTCGTCTGGGGCGGTGTGGTCGCTGCCATGTACACAATCGGCCTGGCGCATCTCGGCTCGCAGCTTTCCGGCCACGAATTGGCCTCCGCCAACGCCGCCTTCGTGCTCTGCTACGGCGTCGGCATGGTGCTTGGCCCGCAGGCGATCGGCATCGGCATGGACGCTTTCGGGCCGTCGGGCTTCGGTTGGGCGCTCGGCCTGTTCTTCGCCTGCTATATCGTGCTGGTCGGCACCAGGCTGCTCCACAAAATCCTCTGAGTCGGCCCAGCTGCCGACATCGCTCCCACTGCTGACCAACTCCTGACACAACCATGTCAGGAGGGCTCGAGTATATGCTCCCCCAAAGTGCATAAGCAGGGAGACCTCGGATGATCGATAGTGGCTTTGAAACGAAATCGCTGCGGATGGAATTGCTGCTGCTGGTGACCTTTCAGGCACCGGCAGCCGATGTCGACCGCATCATGGAGGCGGTGGTCGCGATCGCGCCGCTCGAAATGGGCAAATATGACAGCAATGCCTTTCAGTCGGCGGACGGCATCGAACGTTACCGGCCGCTTGAAGGTGCCGCCGCCGGCGCCGAGACGGAATTGCGCAGGCGGTCGGGGACTGTCGAGGTGTCGTTCGAACTGCCTGATGACCAGAAGCTCGCCGCACGCGTCGTCGAGGCGATTTATCAGGTTCACAGCTATCAGGAACCGGTGATCCGCATTCAGCCACTGCTTGCCAGCCGCTCCAAGGGTCTCGACGACCGCACCAACCCGAACCGCTGGTGGAACACGACGGGAGACTGGAAGAAGGCGATGCCAGTCAGGGAAGACGCATAAATCTGGACAAGGGTGAATGTGGACAAGGGTTGACTTTCCGGGCGCGTTCTTTATGTGTCGCGGCAAGTTTCCCGCGTCCGGGTGTTTCCCCGTGCTCCAGCGGCCAAAACTCCACGAACATTCAACGGACGGACATCATGGCCAAAGCCGCAAACATCAAGATCAAGCTTCTGTCGACCGCCGACACCGGTTTCTTCTACGTGACCAGCAAAAACAGCCGCACCAAGACGGACAAGCTGTCGTTCCGCAAATACGACCCGGTCGCCAAGAAGCACGTCGAATTCAAGGAAACCAAGATCAAGTAATCGGGTTTTTTCTCGCAGTACCGAAACGCCGCCTTCCGGGCGGCGTTTTTCATTTCGGGGATACAGGGCTAGCCGATGCGATCGCCGCTTGCCGGATCGAACAGATGGAGCGATGCCGGATCAGCCGACAGGCGCACGGCCTCACCCGGCTTCACGCTGGCCCGGCCCATGGCAAACACGCAGACCTGCTGGCCGGCAAGCCTGGCATAGAACTGGGTGGACAGGCCGAGCGGCTCCACGACACCCACCTCGCCCTTCAGCGCGCCATTGTCGGCGAGCCGGATATGCTCGGGCCGCAAGCCGACGGTGATCGCATCGCCATCCCTGAGCGGCAGGCCGTCCGGCAGCCTCAGCTTCTGGCCGTCGGCCAGGATGGCATCCGGCTTGGCGCCCTTTTCAACCACGGCAGACAGAAAATTCATGCCGGGCGAGCCGATGAACCCGGCGACGAACATGTTGACCGGCCGGTCGTACAGATCGAGCGGCACACCGACCTGCTGGACGAGGCCGTCATGCATGACGACGATGCGGTCGGCCATTGTCATCGCTTCGGTCTGGTCGTGGGTGACATAGACCGAAGTGGTCTTCAATTGCTGGTGCAGCGCCTTGATCTCGGCACGCATGTGAACGCGCAGCTTGGCATCGAGGTTCGAAAGCGGCTCGTCGAAGAGAAAGACCTTCGGGTCGCGTACGATGGCACGGCCCATGGCGACGCGCTGACGCTGGCCGCCGGATAATTGCCGAGGCAGGCGCTGCAGAAGCGCATCGAGCCCGAGCCGCTTGGCGGCCCCGTCCACCCTTGCATCGATCACCGGCTTCCCGGCCTTCCTCAGCATCAGGCTGAAGCCCATGTTCTTCGACACGTCCATGTGCGGATAGAGCGCGTAGGACTGGAATACCATGGCAATGTCGCGGTCCTTTGGCGCAATGTCGTTGACCAGGCGCTCACCAATATGGATTTCGCCGTCGGAGACCTCCTCCAGCCCGGCGATCATACGCAGCAGTGTCGACTTCCCGCAGCCGGACGGGCCGACCAGAACGACGAACTCGCCGTCGGCGATTTCGAGATCGACCGCGTGCAGAACGCGCACGGCTCCATAGTCTTTGCGGACTTTGTCGAGTGTAACGGAGGCCATCGATCTATCCCTTGACGGCGCCGGCGGTAAGGCCGGTGACGAGGTAGCGTTGCAGGAAGGCAAAGAAGACGCAGACCGGGATCAGCGCCAGGATGGAAGCCGCCATCATCTGTCCCCAGTCGACCGCGAATTTGCCGATATAGGTGAGCAGGCCGACCGCGAAAGTCTTCTGGTCGTCGCTGGAAATCAGCATCAGCGCAAACAGCAACTCGCTCCACGCGGCGGTAAAGACGAAGCCGAGCGTCGCGCCCATGCCGGGCAGCGTCAGCGGCACGATCACCTTGCGCATCGCCTGCAAGCGCGTGCAGCCGTCGATCATGGCTGCCTCTTCCAGGTCTCGCGGGATGCCGTCGAAGAAAGATTGCATCAGGAAGGTCGCAAAGGCCGTATTGAATGCGGTGTAGATGATGACGAGGCCGATCAGGCTGTTGATGAGGCCGATCTGCCCCATGATGCGGTAGATCGGCGGAATGACCATCACCAGCGGGAACGTCTGGGTGAGCAAAAGCAGGATGGCCAGGGTCGCCTTGCCGCGGAAGGAAAATCGCGACATGGCGTAGCCGGCCAGCGTGGCAATGACCGTTACGAAGGCTGCCGTCGACACCGAAACGATAACGCTGTTCAGGAAGTAGCGCGGGAAATCGGTGGCTTCGAGCACGGTGACAAAGTTCTGCAGCGTCGCTTGCGACGGCCAGAAAGTGATGCCTTCGGAATAGAGCAGCCGCTCCGGCGTAACCGAGATCTTCAACGTCCAGAAGATCGGGAACAACGCGAAGGCCATATAGGCGGCGATGGCGCCGTAAAGGCCGATACCGCCGAGGACGCGCGAGGAAGCGGAGCGTCCGGCAATCATCAGACGTGCCTCACCAGCGAACGGCGGATGCCGATAAGCGCAACCGCGTAGACGATGAGCAGCACAAGCAGCAGGACCGCCACTGCGGAGGCATAGCCTTTGTCCAGCGACTTGAACGCGCTGACATAGATATAGACCGGCACTGTGGCGGTCGAACCGGCAGGCCCGCCTTCGGTCATGACGAAGATCAGGTCGGCGAATGTGGCGATCCATATCGTGCGCAGCATGACGGTAATGACGATGGTCGGCGCCAGGAACGGCAGCGTCACCTTGGTGAAGCGCTGCCACGGCGAGGCGCCGTCGATCGCCGCCGCCTCATGCAGTTCTGACGGGATCGACTTCAACGCCGCCAAAAGGGTGATGGCAAAAAAGGGAATGCCGAACCAGACATTGGCGACGATCGGCCCCCACATGGCTGTCGAGGGATCGGAGAGCACGTTGGTTGGCTCGGCTTTCAGCCCCAAGGCGTAGAGCCAATGCGGCAGCGGCCCGATGATCGGGTTGAACAGCCAGGCCCAGGTCAGGCCCGAGAGGAAGGACGGTACCGCCCAAGGCAGGAACACCACGGCCTGCACGATCTTTCTGCCCCGGAACGGGGTGTCGAGCAGCAGCGCCAGGCCAAGTCCAAGGAAAAATTGGAAGAACAGGCTGGCTGCCGTCCACCATAGCGTGTTGACGAGCGCCTGCCCGAGCACAGGATCCGACAGCATCGCCTGATACTGCCCAAGCCCGACATATTCGGATTTGAAAGCGGAGAATTTGCGGAACGAGTAGCCGACACCGATAACCAGCGGCACCAGCAGCACGACGACCAGCAGCGCGATCGCCGGGCTGAGATAGAGCCAAGGCTCGATCGCGGCATGGGATAGCCGCCTCTTTCGCGGCCTCCCGGCGGATCGGATTTCGGACACGGCATAGGTCATTGGTACTGGATCGTCTCCTGGGTAAGCACGGGCTGGCGACAGCGCCTTCCCCGTTTACGGGGAGATGCCGGTCCACCCTCCGCAGCTGCAGCGCAGCTGCTGCGGAGGACGGGCAGGCAGATGAGAAGCAGCGCGAGCCAAGTCGGGTTGGCGCCGCCCCTCATCCGTCACGTCGTGACACCTTCTCCCCGTGAACGGGAGAAGGAAGAAAAGCTATTTCTTGTTCTTGGCCAGCCAGTCCTGCTGTTCCTTGGTCAGGAACTTGGCCCATTCGTCGGCCACGTCCTTGGCCGCCTTCTGACCAAGTAGCACTTCCTGAAAATTCTTGATCGCCACCTGGTCTACGAAATTGCCAAGGTTTTCCAGGTGAGTCGGCGGCGTCACCATCTCGTATTTGTCGCCGTTGTTCAGTTCCTCGAACCAGCCCTTGAACTGCTCGGTCCTGAAGTGAGCGTCCTGGTCGGCGCCGTTGTGGATTGGAATGACGCCGACTTCCTTTGCCCATTCCAGATTGTCCTTGGGCGACAACAGCGTCGCCATCAGCTTTCAGGCATCGTCCTTGTGCTGGGAATTGGCGAACATCGCCCAGCCGGCATAACCGAGCGTCGGATAGGATTTGCCGCTCGGCCCGACCGGCATCGGCGCCACGGCGAAATCGTCGGCGCTCATCTTGTCGGCGATGCCGAGCAGCGCGTCGGGATCCTGGTTCAGCATGGCGCAGGTGCCGCTGTAGAACCCGGTGACGGTCTCGTTGAAACCCCAGCTCACCGCATCTTTCGGCGCCAGGCCGTTCTTGTACATGTCGGCGAGCATCTGCAGGCCCTTGACCGAGCCTTCCTCATTGATGGTCGAGGTGCCGTCCTCGTTGAAATAGCCGCCCTTGCCGGCTGCGATGTTCATGAACATATGCATGCCGTTGAAGGCGCCCGGGCCGCCGCGCAGGCAGTAGCCATATTTGCCCGGTATCGCCGAGATTTTTTTGGAGTCCTCGACGAATTCATCGAGCGTCGCCGGCGGACCGTCCAGACCGGCCTCCTTGAACAGCTTCTTGTTCCAGAACAGCGCGTTCAGGTAATAGCCGTAAGGGATCATGTACTGCTTGTTATCGACCGTCGAGCCGAACTGCTTGGCACGCTCGCCAAGCGTTTTGGCATCGTCCCATTTGGCCATGTATGGCCCGAGATCCTCGAGCTGGCCGTTGGTCGCATAGAGGCCCATCCAGCGCTCCGGCATCTCGACGATGTCGGGCGTGTCGCCGGCCTGCACCATGGTGAGGAACTTCTCGAACGCCTGTCCCCAGGGCAGTGATACCAGCTCGACCTTGACACCCGGATTGGCCGCCTCGAATTCGGCGATCTGCTTCTTGAGGAATTCGGTACGCGGCGGGCTGGTGATGACCTCGACCATCTTGACCGTGGAATCGGCCAGCACGCTGCCGGCGGAAATCGCCAGACCCAAGACGGCACCAAGAAGGATGCTCAGTTTTTTCATGTTCAGCACTCCCATTTTGAACGGCTCCTTTATCTTTTTGCTCTGTCGAAGGCCCGGGCAACATCCGCCCACAGGTCTTCGACACTTTCCAATCCGACACTGAAGCGGATGGTTCGTGGGCTGACGCCGAAGCGCGCCATCGAATTCAGGCCCGGCGTCTGCTCGAGCGAGGCCTTTGCCGGAACGACCAGGCTCTCATGGCCGCCCCAGCTGACGCCGATGCGAAAGAGTTTCAGCGCATCGACGAAAGCCGGGATGTCGACGTCTTCCGTCACTTCGAACGAGAACAGCCCGGCATAGCCGGCAAGCGTCGCCTTGCCTGGATGGTTGGAATAGGCCGGGTGGTTGACCCGCTCGACATGGTCATGCGCTTTCAGCCGTTCGGCGATGGTCAGCCCGCTCTTCATGTGGTGCGGCAACCGCAGCGGCAATGTGCGCAGGCCACGCAGCAACAGCCAGGCCTCGAAAGGCGAAAGTTTGCCGCCGAGATAGGAATAGGTCTGCTCGTTGATATGTCGGATATGGGCGGCCGAACCGGCCACCACACCGGCGACGGTGTCGCTGTGGCCGCCGAGATATTTCGAGGCCGAATGCAGCACCAGGTCGACACCGTGCGAAATCGGCTTCTGGAACACCGGCGTCGCCCAGGAATTGTCGATCGAGGTGATGATGCCCTGCTCTTTGGCCAGCCGCGCCAGCTGGGTTATGTCCTGGAGCTCGAACATCATCGACGTCGGGCTTTCCAGGTAGAGCAGCTTGGCGCCGGGAAGTGCTGCCGCGACCGCGTCCGGATCGGAACCGTCGACATAGTCGACCTTGATGTTGAGCCGTGGCAAAAGCCGTTCGAACAGCCGGTAGGCATCGCCGTAGCAATTGCGCACGACAACCATGCGCTCACCGGCACCGACGAAAGCAAGCACCGTGGCGCTGATCGCCGCCATGCCGCTGGAAAAGCCGCGCGCGGCCTCCGCGCCTTCGAGAGCGGCGACACGCGCCTCGAACTCCATGACCGTCGGGTTGTCGCCGCGCGAATAGATCGGCTGACGTCGCCTGCCGGCGAATGTGTCGGCCATCTCGGAATAGTTGGCGAAGGTGAAGAGCGAAGTCTGGTAGATCGGCGGGACCACCGCGCCGCCGGGGAAAGGCTCGTCATGGGCGAGAAGCGTCGCTGCCTCGGCGAGATAGTCGTTTTCGAAACCGGCGGGATGATCGTTCATTTCTGGCCTGAAAGTTCGAGTTTGGCCGCGCCGCGCTTCAGATCGTCCTCGACGGTGGCGATCAGCTTGAGCGCCTCGGCCCGAGCCCCCTCCGGATCGTGCGCGGCAATGCGTTCGTAGATGGTGCGGTGGTAAGGAAAGCTGGCGTGGCCGAAATCACGAACGCCGAGCGGATGCTCCCAGAAACGATGGAACAGTTCGTGCATGGCGGCGATGATCTGCTCGAACAGCGGATTGCCGGAACTGCGGTAGATCGACTGGTGGAATTCCCAGTCCTCCTCCGCCGACATCCCGGCGCGGGTGTGGAAGGCCTGCTCCATAATGTCGAGCTTGCGCCCGATCTCGACGAGATCTGCCTGGCCCGCGCGGACGGCGCACAGGGCGGCGGCTTCCGCTTCCAGTGCCCGGCGGATTTCCAGCGTCTGCATCAGGCTGGTGAAATCATTGCCGCCGGCCAGCGTCAGCGGCATGTGCAGCATGTCCAGCGAGACCACTCCCTTGAGATAGGTGCCGCTGCCTTGGCGCCGTTCGACCAGGCCGAGCCCTTCCCACCGCGTCAACGCCTCGCGCACGGTGTTGCGGCTCACCTTGAGGCGCTCGGCAAGGATTCGTTCGGTCGGCAGTCTCTGGCCGGGCCCGAGAGCTTCCCGCATCACAAAGCCGGCCAGCGCCTTGAGCACCGCGTCGTCACGAGCAGTTGCCTGTATGGGGGAAAGGCCGAATTCGGTCATGCCACGGGTCACCAAATGGCTCAATGGTCCAACCAATTTCTGCATAGAAGACAGGGCCTGTCAATCGACTGCGGGCGCATACGCCCTGCCCAAGCCGGCTATTTCAAAGGGCGCTGTCGCTGCCGCAACAAAAATCAAACATTTTCCGGGTCTTGGCGTAGAATCCTGATGTGTTTTGAAAATTGGGGGCCGGCCGGCGTTTGGCAGCGGTACGAGGAGGCCACTATGTGCCAGCGCCGGCCGGCCGACCCCACGGACCCAGGAGATGCGGCGGACCTGAGCATCATGGGGTATTCTTCGGGTCGAACCGGCGATCTAGCCTCGTGCCGGTTACGTCTAAGGGCTGCACATTTGCGCAACAACTTATGGAAATCAACCGTTTCTTAACCAAGCCTCGCAAATCGCTTGGATTAAGGTAAATTCGTAACCTTGTCGCGTTGACCCGGCAATTGGTGTTCGGTGCTAAGCCGCCTTGGCGACGACGCGATTGCGGCCGCCGCTCTTGGCTTCGTAGAGCGCAAGGTCGGCGCGTTTCATTAGCGCGGAGACCGTGTCCACCCCTTTCAGCACCGACGAAACGCCGACGCTGACGGTGACTTCGACGGCTTTGCCTTCGGCGCCGACGGGAAACGGCAGTTGGGCGATTTCGGCGCGAATGCGCTCGGCGACCTTTTCGGCCACCGCGCCGTCGGTGTCCGGCATCACCACGACGAACTCCTCGCCGCCGAAGCGGCAGGCCAGGTCGATGCCGCGCACATTCTTGCGCAGCCGCCGCGCGAATTCGCGCAGCACGTCGTCGCCGCCGTCATGGCCATGCGCGTCGTTGATGCTCTTGAAGCGGTCCAGATCGGTGATCATCACCGACAGCGGCCGGCGCCGTGCCACGGCGCGGTCGAACAGCGTCTGCAGATGGCTGTCGAGATAGCGCCGGTTGTGCAGGCCGGTCAGGGCATCGGTCACCGCCATCTCGATGGTCTGGGTGACGCTGGCGCGAAGCTGGTCGTTGTAGCGCTTGCGGCGCACCTGCGTACGCAGCCGCGCGGTCAGCTCCTGCTGGTCGATCGGCCGCATCAGATAATCATTGATGCCGAGTTCGAGGCCGCGGATGATACGTCCCTCCTCGCCCTCGTCCGCCAGAAGGATGATCGGCAGGAAACGGGTGCGATCGAGCGAGCGCAATTGCGAGCAGAGCCTCAGCGGGTCGAAATCGGCGAAGGCCGTCGAGATCATCACGCATTCATACGGCTGCTCGGCGGCCTGGAAGAAGCCTGCATGCGGATCGTTGGCGACGTCGAGATCGGCACTGCCGCGCAGCATCTTCTGGATGCGCTCGAACGAGGATTTGCGCTCGTCGACCAGCAGCACCTTCGGCACCGCGTCGTCGGCAGCGAAGTTGCGGCTCAAAAGCTCCTCGATGCCGATATTGCGTGTCGTCGAGGCGCGCAGCCGCAGCTCGTCGGTCAGCGATTTCAGCCTGACCAGGCTCTTGACGCGCGTCATCAACTGCAGATCGTTGACCGGCTTGGTCAAAAAATCGTCGGCGCCGGCCTCGAGGCCGCGCACCCGGTCCGAAACCTGGTCGAGCGCGGTGATCATCACGACAGGGATGTGCGATGTCGCCGGGTCGCCCTTCAGCCGCCGGCAGACCTCGAACCCGTCCATGTCGGGCATCATCACGTCGAGCAGCACGACGTCGACCTTGCCGTTCTCGCAGATCTCGATCGCGTCCGGCCCGTTGGTGGCGGTCAGGACCTCGAAATATTCGGCGAGCAGCCGAACCTCCAGCAGCCTGACATTGGCTGGGATGTCATCGACGACGAGGATCCGCGCGGTCATTTCACAAAGCTCCGGCTCGGCTGGAAAGATACATCAGGCATCGCCCAGGTAGGATTTGATGGTTTCGATGAAACGCGGCACCGAGATCGGCTTGGAGATATATGCCTCGCAGCCGCCCTGGCGAATGCGCTCCTCGTCCCCCTTCATCGCGAAGGCGGTGACGGCGATGACCGGGATGACGTGGAGATCATCGTCCTCCTTCAGCCATTTGGTGACCTCGAGGCCCGACACTTCCGGCAGCTGGATGTCCATCAGGATGAGGTCCGGCCTGTGCTGCCGCGCCAGATCCAGCGCTTCCAGGCCGTTGCGTGTGCGCACCGTCTCGTAGCCGCTCGCTTCGATGAGGTCGCGAAAGAGCTTCATGTTGAGCTCGTTGTCTTCGACGATCATAACCTTCTTTGGCATCGATTTCCCGTCCCGGCTGACCTTCCACTCGAAGGGTGCCGTCATGCGCCCCTTGTCGGCACGCACCAAACCTGTTCCCACTATACGGCAATATGATTGACGAAACGCAAACCGGCCGCCCTAAAAGCGTTCGGATTCCAGATCGGCGGCTTGCTGCCGGCGACACTTGCCACTACTGCGAAAACAGAACGATTCCGCCCATGAAGGAAGGTAGCGATGGCAAACGCAGCGTCAATGCGCGAGGAAGCGGAAACCATTGCCGTAAAGGCGTTGGGCTTCGTCGCCGCCGATCCGGAACTTCTGCCCCGCTTCCTGGCGATCACCGGCATCGAAGCCCATTCCATCCGCCGGGCGGCGGGCGAGCCGGGATTCCTGGCCGGCGTGCTGCAGTTCATCCTTGCCCATGAGCCGACGCTGATGCGTTTTTCCGAGGAGACCGGAACGCCGCCCGCCGCAGTCGGCAAGGCATTGCGGGCGCTGCCGCTCGGCGACGACAATCATGAGCATTCGGTATGAGCGACGATCCCGAGACGGCGCGGCAGATCGAGGAGCTGGCCGCCGACGACCGGCCGCTGCTGGTGCTCGACGTCGACGACGTCGTGCTCGAATTCATCCGGCCGTTTCCGCATTTCCTCAAATCGCGCGGCTTCGGCCTGACGCTGGCTTCCTTCCGCCTCACCGGCAACATCACCGAAACGGCGAGCGGCCGTTTGATCGAACAGCCCGAGGTTACGGCACTTCTGGGGGAATTCTTTGACGCCCAGGCCGATTGGCAAAGCATCACCGACGGTGCCGAGGATGCTCTTGCAGCGCTTAGCGACAGCGCCGAGATCGTTCTGCTAACCGCCATGCCGCACAAGCACCGCGTGGTGCGCCGTGCGCATCTCGACGCGCTCGGATTGCCCTACCCGCTTTTGACCACCGAAATGGCCAAGGGACCGGCGGTGGCCAAATTGCGCGGCAACAAGGGCCGCCCGGTCGCTTTCGTCGACGATCAGCCGTCCAATCTTGTGTCGGTGCAGAACTCGGTCGCCGATGCGTATCTCTTCCATCTGATGGCCGACAATTCGCTGCGCGCTTTCCTGCCGCCGCCGCCGGACGGCGTCATCGTCGTCGAAGACTGGCGCGACGGCGCGCCGAAGATCGCGAGCGCTCTGGGGCTTTAATGCGAGCGCTCAGGGCTGCAGCTTCGGTCCTGCCCCGCCATTGTCGCCGCCGTCCGAATCCTCGCCCCCGGTCGAATTGTCCGTTCCATTCGCGCCATCATCGCCCGAGTTGTCATCCTGGCCGGCGCTGTCGTCCTGGACTTCATCCGGCCCCTTCAGCATGGCGCCGTTGACCGCAACGGACCCATCGGCCTTGGTGTTGATCACCCATTCCAGCCGGCCATCCGGCAGCGTCTTGCCAAAACCTTTGACGGCCAGCGCAAAGGGGAAGGCCTGCGCCATCTGCTCATCGCTCTTGGCGCCTTCCTTCAAGGCATCGACGATCCTGTCGTAGCCGGCCACAGCGACGGTCACGGTCGCATCAGGCTTTTCGCCGCCCGGGAAAGTCATCTCGCCTTCCATGGCGACTTCGACGTCGCCATTCTTCACGGTCGAGTGGCCGAGGATTACTTTGGGTTTCTTGGCCTTGAAATCGGCGACCAAAGCCTTGCCGAATTCCCCCGGCAACGGCGGATTCTTATTGAGATCAAAGGCTTCGATCGCCTTCTTCGCCATCGTGTCGAGATCGATATTGGCACCGCCGAAGTTGAGGTCGATATCCGTCGGCACCAGTGGACCAGTCCAGGCGGGCAGCAATTGCCGGGGGATCGTCAGACCGGAGGCCTTGATCCCATAGTTGATTTTGCCGTTCTGGGAGACGCCATCCATGCCACTAGCCAAATCCAACTGCTTCGCACCCCACTTGCCGACTGGGCTCTCAATTGCGAAATCCTTGAAGGCGTACGTTCCGTCGATTCTTTCCCAGACAGGCAACGCCGCAAGAAGACGTGACTTAAGTTCCGCCTGATTTACTTTCAGTTTCGCCTCGTCTTCATTAGCGACGGCAAAAGCAAGCAGATCCATCAACGGCTTTGTCCGAACACCCTTGCCGTTTGCATGCACCGAAAGTTCCGGCGCATTGAGGGTGACCGGGAAATTCAACCCTCGCTCGGGATCGTTGATTTTGAGGACTTCAGCAAAATTCAAGATCTTTTCCGCGACAGTGAAATCGATGCCGCCGTTCGCCGATTTCGTCGAATTTAGCGTGGCGGTGCCGGCACCGGCAGAGACATCGGCCTCTTGCTTCGGCTCCCGGGTTTTCATCGTCATAGCGTCCATTGACCCCGTGGCGCTGACGAAGGCCACCAGGGCCGGATCATATACACCGGTGAACTTGTTGTTCGACACCGAAAAGTCGATGTGCTGCGGCCCTTGAGGCCCCTTGAAATCGAACGATCCGGTCAGCGACGTATCCGCCGACACGTCCCACTGCCCGTCCTGGCGCGGCTTGACCCGCATGTCGTAAGGCGTGACGTCGAACTTGAAGGAATCCTGTTTCGACAGCAAAGCGACGAGCGGCTTGAAATCGACGGCGAGTTTGTACGCATCGCCGTCGGCAGTGATTTTCACCAGCCCGATATCGAAACCCTGCCTGCCGAAATAATGTGCCAGATCATCGGTAAGCTTCTTCGCGCCTTGGCTGTCGACGGTCTGGGCGAAAGCGGGCGCGCTAAACGCGACGGCGAGAACAAGTGGCAATACACGCTTCACGTCGATTCTCCGTTGTCTCGGGCCAAATCATTGCTTGTGTTAGTGAAACAGCGTTACAGCGGCAAGACGCCGACTGTAGGCCAAAAGCGCATCCGGCTAAAGCACCAGCCGCACCAGCGGTCGGCCTGGCTTACGTTCGACCAATCGCTGGAACCCGGCCTTTTCGAAGACCCGCGACGAGCCGACGAACAGCCCGATCGAGCGCGAATCCTTCGACAGGTCGATCGGGCAGGCCTCGATCAGCCGCGCGCCGTTCTCGCGGGCGAACTCGATGCCGCCTTGGACCAGGCGGTGCGACAGGCCCTTGCCCCGTGCTTTGGTGCGGATGAAGAAGCAGGAGATCGCCCAGACGCCCAGATCGCTGGCGTCGGCGGGGTCGATCGGCGCCGACCCCCTGCCCTGGTTGTTCCATTCGGGCACGTCGGCACGCGGGCCGATCTGCATCCAGCCGACCGCCTGGCCACCCTCGAAAGCCAGCAGGCCGGGCGGCGGCCCGGCCTCGATCCGCGCCTTGATGTGGTCCTTGTTGCGCTCCCGGTTGCTCGCGCGGCGTGCTGCGGGCGACAGCCGGAAATGTGTGCACCAGCAGCCGTAGCAGGCGCCTTGCCTACCGAAAAGATCTTCGAAATCCGCCCAAAGCTCGGGCACTAGCGGCGCTATGGTCGTATTCATGAGCTCTCTCCCGGCCCACCGCCTTGTCGTGGCATCCGTCCTGACGTACCATTGCATTTGTTCTCTTTATGTTCGCAGCGATGGCGGCCCCTGTCAACAATTCCGAACACGGTTTTTGCCGCGACTGCCTGAGTTTTCAGTGCAGCGAGGCACGCCGTTGCGAGCGCTGCGGCAGTCCACGGCTCGCCCGCCATCCGGAGCTCTACCGGCTGCGCCTTGCGCATATCGATTGCGACGCGTTCTACGCGGCGGTCGAAAAGCGCGACAACCCGGCGTTGAAGGACCGGCCATTGATCATCGGCGGCGGCAAGCGCGGCGTCGTCTCCACCGCATGCTACATTGCCCGCATCCACGGCGTGCGCTCGGCAATGCCGATGTTCAAGGCGCTCGAAGCCTGTCCGGAAGCGGTGGTCCTGCCGCCGGACATGGAAAAATACGTCCGCGTCGGCCGTGAGGTGCGCGCCATGATGCAGGCGCTGACGCCGCTGGTCGAGCCGCTCTCGATCGACGAGGCCTTTCTCGACCTCGCCGGCACCGAGCGCCTGCATGGCCTGCCGCCTGCGGTGGTGCTGGCGCGCTTCGCACTCGGCGTGGAAAAGGAGATCGGCATCACCGTTTCGGCCGGTCTTTCCTACTGCAAGTTCCTGGCCAAGGTGGCATCGGACTTCCGCAAGCCGCGCGGCTTTTCGGTGATCGGCGAGGCCGAGGCTATCGGCTTCCTGGCCGAGCAGCCGGTGACGCTGATCTGGGGGGTCGGCAAGGCCTTTGCCGCCACCCTCGAGCGCGACGGCATCCACACCATCGGCCAGTTGCAGCGCATGGAACGTGGCGATCTGATGCGCCGCTACGGCGTCATGGGCGACCGGCTCTACCGGCTTTCGCGCGGCGAGGACGACCGTCGCGTCGTTCCCGACCAGGACACGAAAAGCGTCTCGGCGGAAACCACTTTCGATACCGACATCGCCTCCGTCGACGAACTGGTTTCGGTGCTGAGGGCGCTGTCGGAAAAAGTCTCGGCCCGGCTGAAGAAATCCGGCATTGCCGGACGCACCGTCGTCCTCAAGCTGAAGACCCAGGATTTCAAGATCCGCACGCGCAATCGCCAGCTCGGCGATCCGACCCGGCTGGCCGACCGCATCTTTCAGACCGGGCTCGAGCTGCTGCGCAAGGAAGCGGATGGCACGAAATACCGGCTGCTCGGCATTGGCGTCAGCGATCTCTCCGACGATGACCGGGCGGACCCGCCCGACCTGGTCGACGTCCAGTCACGCAAGCGCGCCATGGCCGAAGGCGCCATCGACACGCTGCGCGGCAAGTTCGGCCGCAGGGCGGTGGAAACCGGCTATACCTTCGGCAAGGGCCGCGATGCCCATCCGCCCGAACCGGTCGAGGAATGATACCGGCATGTTTGAGATTCAGGTCAGGCCGAGTCGAGAAGGGTGGTTTCCGAGAACCGGAGCGGAGCGCACTTGTGAATACGTGAGCACTGGATGCGCAGGAAACCGCCTTTCGCAGGCCGGCCTCACCTGAATATCAACTTGCCCCAGTCACGTGCGCTGCAGATCGATCCGGGTGGTCACCACACTCTTCCCGGTTTTCGGATCGGTATCGACGACGATCAGCCGCATGCCATTCTCGCCGTTCTTCTCGACCGTCATTTGCGCCTTGCGATCGCCATTGACCTCCTTGGCCCAACGGATGCCGAGATTGATTGCGTTGCCGGAGCGGCTGCCGCTCAATTGCGCCGGCCCGGTGCGCGATCCGACATAGGTGCCGGTGTATTTCGTCCCGCTCGATTTGAGATCGGCGCTGATGGCGCGCGTTACCACGATAAGACCGCGGCAGCTGCCGTCGAGCGACAGCGAGCTCGACGTTGCGTCGGAATTGAAATGACAGGAGACATTCACCGTCGGCGCATCGGTGGTCACCTTGACGATGCCTTTGCCGGCGAAATTCCCCTGGAATGAGCGAAGAAAATCCGGATCGTCGGCATGCGCTGCCCCGGCCCCGGCCGTCAGGCAGCCGGCAAGTACAAATCGTGCAAGTGATTTCATCGGACCGCTCCTCGTTGGTATCCAAAACACAGCACGCAAACACTGAGGGACCAACGCTCCCCTCAGCGGCGGGTTCCGGCTTCAACATCACTGTTTGCAACGCTGCGCGGCTGGCCCAGTCGAATGCGTCGGCTAGCGGTTGCGATGAGCGCTCCGGCTTGCGACATAGCCGCATGGCACCCGCACCCTCGATCCCCAAGGCCGCGTTCTGGATGGCGCTGTCGATCGCCTCGTTCCTGGCGATGTCGGTGGCCGGCCGTGCCACGACGGCCGAACTAAACGTCTTCCAGGTGCTCGAGCTGCGCTCGGTGATCGGCTTTTTCATCCTGTTGCCGCTGGTCATGATGTCAGGCGGTTTTGCGGCGATGCGCACCGGACGCCCGCTGGCTCATATCGCCCGCAACGTCGTCCACTATACCGGCCAGGCTGCCTGGCTCTACGCCCTGACGCTGATCCCGCTTGCGGTACTGATCTCGATCGAATTCACGACGCCGATCTGGACCGCTTTGCTGGCCGTCGCTTTCCTCGGCGAAAGGCTCTCCCGGCCACGGCTGGCGGCAATCGTGCTCGGGCTGATCGGCGTTGTGATCATCGTGCGTCCGGGCGTCGGCGCGGTCAATCCGGGGCATGTTATCGTGCTGGGAGCCGCGGTCTGCTTCGGCGTCTCGGTGGTTCTCGTCAAGTCGCTGACGCGGACGGACAGCGTCGTGCGCATCATCTTCTGGATGTTGATCATCCAGTCGCTGCTTGGCCTCGTCCCGGCGCTTTACGAATGGCGCAACCCGCCGCTTGAGCTCTGGCCGTGGATCCTGCTCATCGCCTTCACCGGCATGTCGTCGCATTTCTGCATGGCCCGCGCACTTGTCTATGCCGATGCGACGGTCATCTCGCCAATGGACTTTTTGCGCGTGCCGCTGTCGGCGGTGATCGGATGGCTGCTCTATCACGAGCAGATCGACGCCTTCACCGCCGGTGGCGCCCTGCTGATCCTCATGGGAAATCTGCTCAACCTGCAGCGGAGAGCACCGCAACCGGCGGAGATCGCCGCTTCATAAGCGTGCGCTAACTCTTAGACCAGTTCCACCTCGACCACGCCCGGCACCGCCCGCATCGCCGACGCGATCTGCGGCGATACGCGGTAGCGGTTGGGCAACTCGATCTCGACCTCGCCCTCGCCGCCTTCCTTGATGACGATGATGCTCACCTGACTGTCGCCACGCTGGCCAAGCTGCGATTGGATTGTCGATGCCGGTGCGTCATTTCTGACGAAGATGCGCAACGCTTTCTGGATACGGCTTGCCTCTTCCTCCAACGACTGCACGGTCTGGATGCGCAGATTGACGCCTTCAGGCCTGTCCTCGGCCGAAACGGTGATCACCACCGAGCGGCCGGGTTCGAGCAGGTCGCGGTATTGCGCCAGCCCCTCGGAAAACAGCACCGCTTCATACTGGCCGGAGGTGTCGGAGAACTGCACGACGCCCATCTTGTTGCCGGTGCGCGTCTTGCGCTCCTGCTTGGTGGTCACCGTGCCGGCGAGCCGGCCGGCGGCAGCACCGCGTTTGACGGCGGCCGAAAACTCGCCCCAGGTCTGCACCCGCATTTTCTGCAGCGCCGCCTTGTATTCGTCGAGCGGATGCGCCGAGAGATAGAACCCGACCACCTGGAATTCACGGTGCAGGCGGTCGGCGGCGAGCCAGGGATCGGTCGCCGGCAAGTTGAGCGCCTGCGACTGTGCGCCGAGCGAGGCGCCAAAGATGTCATGCTGGCCGGTGACGGCATTCTGCTGCGCCAGCGACGCCAGCCCCATCATCCGCTCGACGCCGGCCATCATCGCCGCGCGGTCATGACCGAAGCAGTCGAGCGCGCCGGCCATGATCAGGCTTTCGAAGACGCGCTTGCCGACGATCTTCGGATCGACCCTTTCACAGAAATCGGCAAGGCTCTTGAAGGGTTTTTCGCCGCGCGTGGCGACGATGTGCTCGACCGCCGCGTCGCCGACGCCCTTGAGCGCGGCCAGCGAATAGAAGATGCGGTTCTCGCCGACCTCGAAATCCCGGAACGACGTCATGACCGACGGCGCCACCACCTCGATGCCGAGGCGCAGCGCATCCTGGCGGAAATCGGCGAGCTTGTCCGTATTGCCCATGTCGAGCGTCATCGACGCCGCCAGGAATTCGACAGGGTAATGCGCCTTCAGATAGGCGGTCTGGTAGGAGACGACGGCATAGGCGGCGGCATGCGATTTGTTGAAACCGTAGTCGGCAAACTTTGCCAGCAGGTCGAAGATGAAGTCGGCTTGCGGCTTGCCGACGCCGCGCTCGACCGCGCCCGAAACAAAGCGCTCGCGCTGCTTGTCCATCTCGGCGCGGATCTTCTTGCCCATGGCGCGGCGCAGCAGATCGGCTTCGCCCAGCGAATAGCCGGAGAGCTCCTGCGCGATCTGCATCACCTGTTCCTGGTAGACGATGACGCCTTGCGTCTCCTTGACGAGATGGTCGATCTTCGGGTGGATCGACGCCATCTCCTCCTCGCCGTGCTTTCTGGCGTTGTAGGTCGGTATGTTCTCCATCGGCCCCGGCCGGTAGAGCGCGACCAGCGCGATAATGTCCTCGATACAGTCGGGCCGCATGCCGATCAGCGCCTTGCGCATGCCGGCACTTTCCACCTGGAACACGCCGACCACCTCGCCGCGCGACAGCATGGCGTAGGTTTCGGGGTCGTCGAGCGGAATGTGGGCAAGATCGATCTCGATGCCGCGGCGGCGGATCAGCTTGACGGCCCTGTCCAGCACCGTCAGCGTCTTCAGGCCAAGGAAGTCGAATTTCACCAGCCCCGCCTGCTCGACATATTTCATGTTGAACTGCGTGACCGGCATGTCCGAGCGCGGATCGCGGTACATCGGCACCAGCTCCGACAGCGGCCGGTCGCCGATGACGATGCCGGCGGCGTGCGTCGAGGCGTGCCGATAAAGACCTTCCAGCTTCTGCGCCGTATCGAGCAGCGTCTGCACGATCGGCTCACGCTCCGCCTCTTCGGCAAAGCGCGGCTCGTTGGCGATGGCGTCGGCGAGCTTGACCGGATTGGCCGGGTTCGACGGCACCATCTTGCTCAGCTTGTCGACCTGCCCGTAAGGCATCTGCAGCACGCGGCCGACGTCGCGCAGCACCGCGCGCGCCTGCAACGTGCCGAAGGTGATGATCTGGCCAACCTGGTCGCGGCCGTATTTCTGCTGGACGTAGCGGATGACTTCCTCGCGCCGGTCCTGGCAGAAGTCGATGTCGAAGTCGGGCATAGACACGCGGTCGGGATTGAGGAAGCGCTCGAACAGCAGCGAAAAACGCAGTGGATCGATGTCGGTGATGGTCGTGGCATAGGCGACCAGCGAGCCGGCGCCCGAACCGCGGCCCGGGCCGACCGGAATGCCTTGTGCCTTGGCCCATTTGATGAAGTCGGCAACGATCAGGAAATAGCCCGGATATTTCATCTTCTCGATGACGCCGAGCTCGAAATCCAGCCTTTCGCGATATTGCTCGACGGTATAGCCGGGCGTCGGGCCGTGCGCCGCCAGCCGCGCCTCCAGCCCTTCATGCGCCTGCCTGGCAAGCTCCTGCGCCTCCGCCTTGACCGCAGCATCGGCGTCGGCGACATCGCGGCCGGCAAAGCGCGGCAGAATCGGATTGCGGGTCTTCGGGTAATACGAGCAGCGCAGCGCGATCTCGACGGTGTTGTCGATTGCTTCCGGCAGGTCGGCGAACAGCCTCGCCATATCGGCCTGGCTTCTCAGGAAGTGGTCGGGCGAAAGGCGGCGGCGATTGTCGGCCGCAACCACGGAACCTTCGGCGATGGCGATCAGGGCGTCATGCGCCTCATAGTCTTCACGAGAGAAGAAAAACGCCTCGTTGGTGGCAACCAGCGGCAGATCGTGGCGGTAGGCGAGGTCGACCGACGACTGCTCGATGGCGCGGTCGTAGCCGGAGACCCGCTCAAGCTCGACATAGAGCCGGTCGCCGAACAGGCTCTTGAGCGCCGAGAGCCGGGTCTCGGCGAGTTCGCGGCGATCCTGTTTCAAGGCACTGCCGATCGGACCGCGCGGTCCGCCCGTAAGGCAGATCAATCCGTCGGTGTGGCCCTGCAGCATCTCGCTCGTCAGATGCACCGCTTCGCCGGGCGGTGTCTCGAGGTAGACGCGGCTGACCAGCCTGACCAGATTGCCGTAGCCGGCCTCGGTTGCGGCGATCAGGACGACCGGCCGCATCTCCGGTCCTTGCCGCCTGCGGTCGCGCTGGCTGTCGCTCGCCTCGCCGGAAAAGGCGAGGTCGATCTGGCAGCCGATGATCGGCTGGATGCCGTCCTTTACCGCCTTCTGGGCGAATTCCAGCGCGCCGAACAGATTGTTGGTGTCGGTGACGGCGATTGCCGGGCATTCGTCCTGCACCGCATGGCCGACGATCTTGCCGAGCTGCAAGGCACCTTCGAGCAGCGAATAGGCCGAATGCACACGCAGATGAATGAATCGACGCGCCGCCGCCTCCGCCCGCGACGCCTTTGCATAGGCCTCGCGCAGCAAGGGATCGCGTGGAAGTCTTTCATCCGCCATGGTTTTTTCGCGCCGCCTCACAAGGACTCAGTCGATGAAGATGTATTGTATTGTCCGGCACCGGGTAACACGAGTCCAGCGGTAGTGATTGGAGCTTTGTGAACTTAGCAATCGCTTCCGCCGGCAGAAAGGCGCTGCCACCGAAGCTGCCAATCTCCCCCCTCGTGGGGGAGATGTCCGGCAGGACAGAGAGGGGCGCTGTCCCGCCGACGTCAGGCTGCAAATAAAAACCCGCCACTGCGGGCGGGTCGCTGGAGCCAATTAGCACCATACCCAAATTAGTAGCATAGCTGCCGGCACAAAGCAAGAACAAAATACGGCGCGACGGGGAAAAATGCGAATTCCTCGCGGCCTCGCCTTGTCCCTCCTCCACTGAGCGTGCCCAACCAATTGCAAGGTCGCGTTCCTTCGCGCCCCCCTCTGTCCTGCCGGACATCTCCCCCACGAGGGGGGAGATTGGCCATCATCTCGGCTTTCGCCAATTTCCAACGTTGCAGGAGCGAGCGAGGCGCCGAGGCTGCCAATCTCCCCCCTGGAGGGGGAGATGTCCGGCAGGGCAGAGGGGGGC
Organism: Mesorhizobium sp. M1169; assembly: GCF_040318345.1. Lineage (NCBI taxonomy): Bacteria > Pseudomonadati > Pseudomonadota > Alphaproteobacteria > Hyphomicrobiales > Phyllobacteriaceae > Mesorhizobium > Mesorhizobium sp. M1169. The sequence goes on from NZ_JAMYME010000011.1 coordinate 169,225, forward strand.
GCTGTCCCGCCAACTTCTGACGGGCGTCGAGGGCGGGGGTTTCGGCCTCACGCGAATTCCATGATCACCGCATCGACGGCAAGGCTATCGCCTGGCCTGGCGTTGAGCTTCGAGACGATGAGATCGCGCTCGGCGCGCAGGACGTTTTCCATCTTCATCGCCTCGACCACGGCCAGCGTCTCGCCGGCCTTGACCTCCTGCCCCTCGGCAACGGCAATCGACACGACGAGGCCGGGCATCGGGCATAGCAGCATCTTCGAGGTATCCGGCGCGCCTTTTTCCGGCATCAGCCTTTCGAGTTCGGCGGTGCGCGGCAGCATGGCGCGGGCTGTCACCGAGATGCCTTTCCAGGCGATGCGGAACCCGTTCAGCACCGGCCTGACTTGCGCCGCGACCTTGCGGCCGCCGACCGTGCCGCGCCAGATGAGATCGCCCGGCCGCCAGTCGGATGCCACCGTCAGCGGTTTGCCGCCGTCGATTGTGAGGTCGAGCTCCATCGGAATGGAAATCATGCCTTCGACGATGGCAACCGAAAGATAATCCCGGCCGATCTTCACCACCCAATCGCGTTTCAAGGCGCCCGAATGCGGCGCCAGCCGCCCGCCCAGCCGGTCGAGCCGGTCGCGGCGCAGCAGTTCGACCGCGGTTGCGATCGCGGCCAGCACCGCGTTTTCTTCGCTGTTCGGCACAATGGGCGCGAAGCCGTCGGGATATTCCTCGGCGATGAACGCCGTCGATAGCCGCCCTTCCCGCCAGCGCGGATGCTGCATCAGCGCCGCCAGGAACGGTATGTTGTGCTCGATGCCGTCGACGACGAAACTGTCCAGCGCTTCCGACATCGCGTCGATCGCCGCCAGCCGTGTCGGCGCCCAGGTGCACAGCTTGGCGACCATCGGGTCGTAGAACATCGAGATTTCCGAGCCTTCGGTAACGCCGGTATCGTTGCGGATGACGACCTCGCCGAATTTTCCCTCTTCCGGCGGCCGGTATTTCGTCAGCCTGCCGATCGACGGCAGAAAGTTGCGATACGGATCTTCGGCATAGAGGCGGCTTTCCACCGCCCAGCCGTTCAGCTTGACGTCGCTCTGCTTGATGGCGAGCTTTTCGCCGGCCGCCACGCGGATCATCTGCTCGACCAGGTCGATGCCGGTGACGAGTTCCGTCACCGGATGCTCGACCTGCAGCCGCGTGTTCATTTCTAGGAAATAGAAGTTCTTGTCGCTGTCGACGATGAACTCGACCGTGCCGGCGCTCTGGTACTCGACGGCCTTGGCCAGCGCCACCGATTGCTCGCCCATGGCTTTGCGGGTCTTGGCGTCGAGGAAGGGGGACGGCGCCTCCTCCACGACCTTCTGGTTGCGGCGCTGGATCGAGCATTCGCGCTCGCCGAGATAGAGCGTGTTGCCATGCGCGTCGGCGAGCACCTGGATTTCGATATGGCGCGGATCGACGATGAATTTTTCGATGAAGACGCGGTCATCGCCGAACGAGCTTTTGGCCTCAGACCGCGCCCGGTCGAAGCCGTCGCGCACCTCTGCCTTGCTCCAGGCGATGCGCATGCCCTTGCCGCCGCCGCCGGCCGAAGCCTTGATCATCACGGGATAGCCGATTTCGCCGGCTATTCTTTCGGCATGGGCGGCGTTTTCGACGACGCCGAGCCAGCCGGGCACCGTCGACACCTTGGCCGCATTGGCGAACTTCTTCGATTCGATCTTGTCGCCCATCGCCTTGATGGCCTTGGGCTTCGGGCCGATGAAGACGATGCCTTCCTGCTCCAGCGCTTCGCAGAAGGATGCCCGCTCGGACAGGAAACCGTAGCCGGGATGCACGGCTTCTGCTCCTGTGGCCTTGGAGGCGGCGACGATCTTTTCCGCGACCAGATAACTTTGCGCAGCCGGCGAAGGCCCGATATGCACCGCCTCGTCGGCCATTTCGACATGCACGGCGTCGCGGTCGGCGTCGGAATGGACCGCGACGGTGGCGATGCCCATCTTGCGCGCCGTCTTGATCACGCGGCAGGCGATCTCGCCACGGTTGGCGACCAGGATCTTTGTGAACATGCAGGCCTCGTCCCTCGGCTGCCCTTCTTTTGCGGGCTTCCCGTTTTATGGGCTTCAGGGGGCCGGTCAAGGCAAAGTCGGAGCCTATCCCGCATGCAAATCGGCGGGCGCTGACGAAAATCCGGGGTCAGAACGTCGCTTCGTGCATAGCGCAGAGCTGAATGGTAAGTTAAATCTAACCTGGATTGCAGACTGCCTTGGGAGGATTGCCTGATGAAAACGCGCGCCGCTGTCGCCGTTGCCGCCGGAAAGCCGCTGCAGATCATGGAGGTCGACCTCGAAG